>CAKOKX010000003.1 GCA_934096035.1 uncultured Bacilli bacterium | reverse complement strand
AGTTACAGAAGCAACATGTAAAGGAAAATCTTATATAGTAAAAACAGATAATTTAACTGCTCGTGTAGCAAATTTAAATATGGAATATGCAGGTGTTGGAAAATGGAATAGAGTTAATAACTTTGTATGTTTTGGTTCAACAACAAACCCATGCCCAACAGATAATTTATATAGAATCATTGGAGTAATAGATGGCAAAGTAAAATTAATAAAATATGATTATGCTACAAGTGCATTACTAGGAACAGATGGGGAATATTTTGATTCAAGTGCATACGAATCGACATATAAAGGAAGTTTAACATCAATAGATACATATTATTGGAATACTGTAACAGGGAACAACACATGGAGTGAGTCTAATTTAAATAAAATAAATCTAAATACAAATTTTATAAATAACATAGGTATGACATGGGCAAATAAAATAGCGACAACTACCTGGAAAGTCGGAGGAAATACATATGAGAATATAGAATTTTCAATTCCATCTATAGTATATCAAAATGAAATAGTAGGTCCAGTAGAAAATACAACATATGATGCAAAAATAGGATTAATGTATGCAAGTGACTATGGATTTGCAGCAAGTCCAAGTGCGTGGACTACAGCTCTAAATAATTATGATGGTAACGATGCAAATGGAACATCAATAACAACAATAAATTGGATGTATATGGGTTATTATGATTGGATGATTTCCCGCAATTCTGATTATTCGAGCATTGCGTTTATTGTGACTAACGATGGTAATGTGAACGGCAACCGTGTCAGTAACAACGTTGGTGTGCGTCCGTCCTTTAATCTTTCATCTTCCATAACCTATGTATCGGGGAGCGGAAGTATGAGCAACCCGATTCGTGTGAACTGATTGACGGACAGTTTTGAAAAAATACCGGTAAAACTTGGACAAAATGAGGTATAAAGTTCGACCAATAATGAACGATTTATCTCATTTTTTGTATTATGGTGTGGCTATATTGTGTGCAAAAGTGATTGATAACCACATTTTGACACATGATTTAAAATTAAAAATAATTTATTTCAAGCAAAAGAGATTTTTTATTAAAAATGTTGAAATAAAAAACTGATATAAATGTTATTATAGAAACTGATATAAATGTCAAAGTTATTTTTTATAAATATTTTATTGTTAAAATGTCATAGTTGAAAAATAATTATATGTCATACAAAATAAATCTTATTGGTAACCTAATATATTTTGTTGAATTTACGGCTCGATGAAATAGTGTTAAACCAATTCTAAATAATGACATAAACTTAACTTTACCTTTATTTTTGTATACTTTATGAGTAACTATTTTTTCATTTTTATAACATTTGGTATTTTTAGAATAATCAGCACCAATAATTGTTAGAAAAAGCACAACAGTACAAAGCCATAGTGTACATAGCATTATAAGCTTTTTCACTAGCATTATTAATAGCTTCTAAATATAATCCATTACTTTTTTGATTTTTAAAAAAACATTCAATAGAACCAAAACGATGAGAATAATTTTGAATGGCATGTTCAACATCTTTATTAGTTACAATTATCCAAGGATCTTTAGTATTTAGGTATTTACTAATAACAATATATTTTTTAGTCTTTTTTTCGTTTTAGTGTTTGTTTTTTTATTAGAGTATTTGAGTTACCATTAAAGTAAATTACTCTAAATTCTTCATCTAGTTCTTTTGGCGTTAATAAAATTTTTGAACCAATCATAATCTTTTTATTATTGTTTTTATGTTCTAACCATCTACATTCCTTATTATAAGTGTATAGTCCATCATCTAAATCTTCAAAGAAAATAATACCTTCGATTAATTCTTTGGTTTTTATAATTAATCCACGTGGAGTGATATCTTGAATAAATCCTTCGAATGTTTCATCGAAATGTTCTTTAACATATTTAACCATATAAAGTTTATTAGCTTCATATTCTGCTTTATCTGCGCATCTTTCCATAATTGATGCTCTTTTAGCATATTCTTCAAGTTCATTTTTAAAGTTTTCTACATCAAATGATGGATCAAGCATATTTTCAATATTATCTAATATGTATTCAATGATTAGATCCATAAATCTTCTTATTGGTGATGTTACTTGAGAATAACCATCTAAAGCAAGACCATAATGACCCGCATTATTTGTACTGTAATATGCTTTTTGCATACTTCTTAAAAGTAGAGAAGATAGAATAAAAAATTCTTCTTTAGTGCTTAATGAATTAATAATTTTTTGTAAAACATGTGGGTCTGTTGTATCTTTTAAGCATTCTATTTTATAACCAATTGACTTAATTAATTTTAAAGTAACTCGTAATTTTTCATCCATTGGTATTTCATGGTTTCTATAAATGGATATAAGACATAAATTAAGAGTATAATCTGCGATAGCTTCATTTGTAATAATCATACAATTTGCTATTATTTTTTCAGCTTCTTTTTGAGTCTTTGCTGATAAATTAAGACTATCTTCGGTTTCTAGAAATTCTATTTCTTTAGAATCAAATTCTAATGAACCATTTTTTATTCTTCTGTTTTCAATAATATGAGATAATTCTTGTAATAAAGATAAATCTTTTAAAAATGGTTCATAACCTTCAGGTACTGTGTTTTCATAAAATATTTGATTAACATCTTCATAAGTCATTTTCTTTTTAGATTTAATAACACTATCAAATATTTCTAAATTTTCAACATAACCATTTTCATTAATAGTCATTCTGTAGGTTTTAGCTAGTCTTTCAACATTAGGGTTTAATGAACAAATTCCATTTGAAATAATAGGGTGTAACATGTGAAGAACGTGGTTAGCAAGATAAAGGCTGGTTGTGTTTTTAGAAGCTCTAATCCATAATGGAGAATTATATGGTATATAATGTGATACATGAGCAATTGGTACTGTCAAAATATATTTGTTATCTTTAGTTTTTATAATACCAACTGCATCATCCATATCTTTGGTGTTAGCTCCATCAATTGTAAATATAGTTTCATTAGTTAAATCAATTCTACCAATTTTATCTTCTTCAAAAACCTCTTTAGGAATAGAATTTATTTGTTCTAATTCTTCTTTTGTATATCTTGTAATAAATCCATTGTTGCATGCTATTGCTTCAAGTTCACTAGTTAAATCATTTTTATGTCCAGTTACTTCAATAAATGATACATCATAAACTTTATTTGTTTCTTTAGTTCCAATTTTAACAAGTATTCTAGTTCCCACAGGTAATTTTAAATCCTTAAATTCTTTTTCATTACATCTAACTTTTATATTGTTATTTCCAACAACTCTGATGCCTTTTTCTGTTACTTCACAGATAATATTAGGATTATTTCTTTTTAATACTTTTATAATATTAAATCCATCGTTATTTTTTTCTAATATAACTTTATCAAATGGTAATATACCTGTAGTTTCTTCATCTTTAAGGGGATATATACTATCTTTGTTTCTGACATAGTAAAATCCTTTTTTACCAGTTTCAATGGTAACAATTTTGTATTGTTTAGGAAATGGTTGATATTTATTTTCATCTTCATTAAAGTAAACTTTTCCTTGTTCTTCTAAAGATGTTAATGTATTTTGTAATGTTGTTAGATCATCTGTTTTTAGCATTTTGGCTAAAGCATGCAATGAATAACTTTTATTGTATGCATCAAATAAATCTACAATTCTATCATAATCATTACTTTTTTCTTGTTCAATATTTGGTATTGCTTTTATAAATTTAAATCTATTGTGAACTCTTTCTAAAATTATGGTATCTTTCTTTTTTAGACTGTTTTTATTTGGCAAATTGTATTCTTTGCTGTTTATCTTAAAATAAAATTCATTATCTTTTACAGATGTAATTTTAGTAATAAAAAAATTAGAGGGAAATGTCTTGTATGTGTTATTTCTAGCATCATAAAATATTTTTCCTTCTAATTCTAATAACTTTAAATCATTTAAAATATTTTCTTTAGTCTTCCCCGCAATTATTCTTCCATATAACCTTTTTTCAAGTTCTTCAAGTGTAAGTTCAATAGGTGTTGGTTTAAAAATTTCAATTAACATATTTTTCATAAATTTATCCTCATATTTTAAATATAGTTCAATTTGTGCATATTGTCAACTTTAAATTAATTTGATAAAATTATTATGGTGATACATAATGACATTATATTTGGTTAGTAATAATTTGGTTGTTGATAATATATTATATGAAACTGATGAAGGGTTAGAAGAAAAAAGAATTAATAGACCTCTTTCAATTGAAGGAGAAAAAGCAAGTGTAAAGCTTGTTAAAAAAATTGATGCAAGTATAGTTTATTCATCAAGTTATGCATCAAGTATTGGAACTGCTAAATATTATGCAAGTTATAAAAATATAGATGTAAATATTAATTCTTTTTTGAATGATTTAAGAATTGGAGATTTAGGTAGAAGAAATATTAAAATGCTTAGATTTATGCAAGAAAGAGACTTTGATTTTAAATTTAATCGTGGAGAAAGTTTAAATGATGTAAATAAAAGAATGAATATTGCAATTGATAGAATAATAAAGAAAAATGGTAATAAGAATATAGTTATTTTTACTCAAAAAAGTGCTATAACTGGTTATTTACTAGATAAACTAGAACATGGGTATAATTTAGATGATAGATTAGTTTTAAGTTTTAATGAAAGAGTAATAATAGATGATAATTTAAGTGATGTAGATATTATAAAAGTGGAATTAGAAAAAGGAAAAGTTATTAATTGTGAGGTAATTCTTTATGAAGTTTGATTTAGAAGAAAAAGTTAATATTATGATAAGTGGAAGACATGTTCATTTAACAAGTGAAGCAATAAATAAGTTGTTTGGGCATGAATTACATGTTAGAAATAATTTAAATCAAGTTGGTCAATTTGCATCTGTTGAAACTGTAACATTAGAAACTAGTGAAGTGGTAATAGAAAATGTAAGAGTTATAGGACCTGCTAGAAGTTATAATCAAGTGGAAGTGTCTCATAGTGATGCAAGAAAATTAGGACTTAAGTTACCGGTTAGAAAAAGTGGTAATTTAGATGGTGCTGGTTATATAACGATTAAAACTGATAATGGAAGTATTAGTGGAAATTTTGCTGTAATAGCAGATAGACATGTTCATTTTAGTCCGGAAGATGCCAAAAAATATAAAGTTTTAGATGGGGAAGATTTATATTTAGAAATAAATGGTGTAAAACCTGGAGCAATATTAGTTAAAGCAAAAGTAAGTGAAGATGGTTATTTTGAGGCGCATTTAGATACTGATGATGCTAATGCATTTTTACTTAACTCTGGAGATGTTGGTATTTTACGAAAATAATTTATGGGGGATTTATGTGGAAAATTAAAAATGTAGAAATTAATGGAAAAATAGTAGTGGCGCCGATGGCAGGAATAAGTAATATGACTTTTAGAAGAATATGTAAATCTATGGGAGCATCACTAGTTGTAGCAGAAATGGTTAGTGATAAAGCTATTACTTATGGGAATGAGAAGACTTTTGAACTTTTAAGAATGAATGATGATGAAAGACCAATAAGTCAACAAATATTTGGTAGTGATGTAAAATCTTTTGTGGAAGCAGCAAAAATAGTTGAAGAAAAAATGAAACCAGATATTATAGATATAAATATGGGGTGTCCTGTTCCAAAGGTTGCTGTTAAAAATCAAGCTGGTAGTGCTTTACTTAAAAATCCTGAAAAGGTTGGAGAAATAATTAAGGCTGTTGTTGGTGCTGTAAATGTTCCAGTTACTGTTAAAATTAGAAGTGGTTGGGATCAAAGCTCTATAAATGCAGTAGAAATAGCTAAAATAGCTGAAGCAAATGGAGCAAGTGCAATTACTGTGCATGCTAGAACTAGAGCGCAAGGATATTCTGGTAAAGCTGATTGGAATATTATTAAAGAAGTTGTTAATGCTGTAAATATTCCTGTTGTTGGTAATGGAGATGTAATATCTTGTTATGATGCTAAGAAAATGCTTGATGAAACTGGATGTAGTGCTGTTATGATTGGTCGAGGTTTACTTGGTAATCCATGGTTAATAAAAGAATGTGTAGAATACTTAGAAAGTGGTAAGTTACCTGAAGTAATTGATTATAATGAAAAAATTGATATGATGGAATATCATTTGAATAAGTTATGTGAAGATAAAACTGAAAAACAAGCAGTTTTAGAAATAAGAAATCATTTACTTAATTATTTAAAAGGTCTACCTGAAAATAAAGAAGTAAAGAATCAAGTTTGTAGATGTAAAAGTAGATTAGAAATAATTGAGGTATTAGAAAATTATAGAAACGAATTAAAAAACTTATAGATTTATTTTTCTATAAGTTTTTTTGTAACATTAGCATTTATTGGACCAGCTCCGATAGATATTACTAAATCATTTGGTTTAATGTTTTTATCTAAATATTCTATTATTTTATTAAAATCTTCAATATAACAAACATTAGGGTTCTTTTCTTTAATTTTGTCAACTAACATATCTTCACTAATATTGTAAATATTTACTTCACGAGCTGGAAATATTTTGGCAATAATAATATGGTCAAATTTACTTAAAACATCGGCGAAGGCATCTAGGTGTTCTGCGGTTCTTGAATAAGTATGTGATTGAAATATTGCCCATGATTCATTATGTTTAACGCCTTTAACACTTTCTAGAGTTGTTTTTATTTCAGATGGATGGTGAGCATAATCATCATAAATTAAAGCATCCTTATAAGTTCCTAGAAATTCAAATCTTCTTCCAACACCATGATATTTTTCTAAAGCATTTTTAATAACGTTTATATCTTTAATATATTGGTGTGATAGTGCAAAAGCTGCGAGTGAATTATAAATGTTATGTTTACCATTTATATTTAAATTAATGCTTGTTAAAAATTCATCGTTTAAATAAAGATCATAAGAATAATGTCCAAGATCATTACAAGTAATGTTTTTAGCTACATAATTTGCTTTATTATTAATACCGTATGTAATAACTGTTGCTTTTGTGTATTTATCTAATTCACTTGAATTTTCATCATCATTGTTTTTTACTAAATAACCATTTTGGGGAAGTAAACTAACATATTTATAAAATGATTTTTTAATATTATCTAAGTTTTTGAAATAATCTAAATGATCATTATCAATGTTAGTTATGATAGCACTAGTTGGATGAAAGTGAAGAAATGAATCAACATATTCACATGCTTCCATAATAAAATAATCATGATTACCTAGATGGGTATTACCATTTATTTCTGGTAGAATTGCTCCGACTTGAATGGTTGGATTTAAATTTGCTTCTAGAAAAATTAAACTTAGCATACCTGTAGTGGTGCTTTTGCCGTGAGTTCCTGACACACATAATGAATTTTTAAATTCTTTCATCATTATACCAAGAAATTCAGCACGTTCATAGTTTTCTTTGTTTTCATTTTTAATTGCTATTCTTTCTGGATCATCTTTGCAAATAGCTGCAGTGTAAACTATAATGTCAGCATCCTTAACCATTTCAGGATGATGACCATATTTTATTATGATGCCTTTTTCTTCTAGATTTTTTGTTAAAGCAGATTCTTGAATATCACTTCCAGAAACAGAAGCATTCATATTTAAAAGCATAAGGGCAATACTACTCATACTTATGCCTCCGATACCTATTAAATGAACTTTTTTATTATTAAACATAATATTTCTCCTTTTTTATAATCTTATTATAGCAAAGATCAAAAAATGTGCAAGTAATAACGCAAAATTTAAGGAAAAATTAAAGATGGTAGTTAAGATTTTTTGCACGTAAATGTTTAAAATGTAAAATCTCTGAAAATGAAAAATGCAAAAAAGTAAAGAAATGTCAAAATTTTATAAAAATTGAAATAAATGCTTTTTTGCTAGAGTTTATCTATATTTGCGTAATATTGTTAAAAAATACGAACAACGAAAAATTGGGGTAAAATTGACATTTTTAGAAAATTCTAAAAAAAGAAAAACAGAAATTTTATAGACAATTATCTTAATACATAATATAATGAAATTGTGAAAGGAAGGTAGTAGTATATGCCAAATAAGGAAGAAGAATTTTTTGAGACAATTAAAGTAGTAAAAAGAAATGGTTCTAAGGTTAGTTTTAATGGAACTAAGATTGCTATGGCAATTAAAAAAGGGTTTGACAGTATAAAAATTGTGAATGAAGACGATGATGAAATATTAAAATATTCATCAAATGATATTCAAAAAGTATATGGTCATGTTATTAAAAAAATTGAAAAAGACTATCTTGATAAAGCAAGTATTAAGATAGAAGATATTCAAGATATTATAGAGGAAACATTAAAAAAAGATAAATATGATGATGTATTAGAAAATTTTGCTAATTATAGAGAAAATAGAAGTAAAGCAAGAGAAACTTTTACTGATGATAAAAGAAGTCATAAGTTTTTAAAAACATTAGAAGGTTTAGCGCTTAAAAGTGCTGCAGAAGATGATGCAAAAAGAGAAAATGGTAATATAGATGGAAATTCAGCAATGGGAACAATGTTACAATTTGGTTCTAATGTATCAAGAGAATTTTCTAAAGCATATTTAATGAAGAAAAAATTTGCTGATGCTCATGATGAAGGATATATTCATATTCATGATATGGACTTTGAAGCAATGGGTACAACAACATGTATGCAAATAGATTTAGATAAATTATTTAAAAATGGTTTTTCAACAGGACATGGACATTTAAGAGAACCAAATGATATTATGAGTTATTCAGCTTTAGCAGCTATAGCGATCCAATCAAATCAAAATGATCAACATGGTGGTCAAAGTATTCCAGCATTTGATTATTATTTAGCACCAGGTGTTTTAAAGACATTTAAAAAGATGTTGAAGACTACAATTAAAGATTATATTGATTTAGAGGATTTAAATGATTTTGTAAATGTAGCAAGTATTGAAAAAGAAATTGCAAAAATTAATACAATAGATATTACTGTAGAATATTTTGAAAAATTTTATAAGAACTCAGAATTAATGAAAAGATTATTTGATATGTCAATTAAGAAATCTTTAGAAAAAACTGATAAGAGAACATATCAATCAATGGAAGCTTTTGTTCATAATTTAAATACAATGCATTCAAGAGCGGGAGCACAAGTTCCATTCTCATCAATAAATTTTGGTACTGATATTTCTAGTGAGGGTAGAATGGTTACTAAAAATTATATGCTTGCTAGTGAAGCTGGCTTGGGTCAAGGGGAAACACCAATATTCCCAATATCAATATTTAAAGTAAAAGAAGGAGTCAACTATAATCCTGAAGACCCTAACTATGATTTATTTAAATTGAGTTTGCGAGTATCTGCGAAAAGATTATTTCCAAATTGGTCTTTCTTAGATAGTTCATTTAATAAACCATATTATAAAGCTGGAGATTATCGTACTGAAGTAGGTTACATGGGATGCCGTACAAGAGTTATTGGTAATGTTGTAGATCCAGATAAAGAAATTACACCAGGAAGAGGAAATCTTTCATTTACATCAATTAATTTACCAAGAATAGGTATTAAACATGGTATTGTTGGTAAAAATGCTTTAGATAAAGCTGATATGAAAGGCTTTTATGAAGAACTTGATGATATGATGGAACTTGTAAAAGATCAATTGCTTGAAAGATATGATATTCAATGTAATAAAAGAGTTTATAACTTCCCATTTTTGATGGGCCAAGGAGTTTGGCTTGATAGTGATAAATTAAAACCAAATGATAGGTTAAAGAAAGTATTAAAACATGGTACGCTTTCAATTGGATTTATTGGACTAGCTGAATGTTTGAAGGCTTTAATTGGTAAACATCATGGAGAGTCTGAAGAAGCTCAAAAATTAGGTCTTAAAATTATTGGTCATATGAGAGAAAAATGTGATGAGTATAGTAAAAAATATAATTTAAACTTTACATGTTTAGCTACACCTGCCGAAGGATTATCAGGAAGATTTGTTAATATTGATAGAGATATTTATGGTAAGATTCCAGGAGTAACAGATAGAGCTTATTACACAAATTCATTCCATGTTCCAGTTTATTATAATATTTCAATAGCAGATAAACTTAGAATTGAAGGAAAATATCATAAATTTACAAATGCTGGTCATATAAGTTATATTGAACTTGATGGGGATCCATCAGATAACTTAGAAGCATTTGAAAGTGTTGTTAGAATAATGAAAGAAAGTGATATTGGATATGGTGCAATTAACCATCCAGTAGATAGAGATCCAGTTTGTGGATATGTTGGTATAATAAAAGATGTATGTCCAAGATGTGGTAGAAAAACTGGAGAACCAGTTAGTGTTGATTTACTTAAAAGATTAGATGGAAAGGAATAGGTAGAGTAGTATGGAAAAAATTGAAGAAGAAGTAAAATCAAAAAAAGTAACAGGAGAAGGGGTAGAATTCGAAAGAATTAGAAGAATTACAGGTTATTTGGTTGGTACAGTAGAAAGATTTAACAATGGTAAAAAGGCTGAAGAACATGATAGAGTAAAACATACATTTAAAACTTGTTCTTGTAGTAAATAAAAGTTAGCTAAAAAAAGCTAGCTTTTTAAATGAAATAGTGTATAATAAAAAAGACACAAAATTTTGTGAAAAAGAGGAAGTAAAGATGAAAGTATTTAAAGATGGAAAATTATATGTAAATAAAAAAGATTTATTGGTTCTTAGAAAATCACAATGTCAAATCCCTGATTCTGTTTTATATGATATGGAAAATAGTCAAGTGTTGTTGTCTTTTAATGAAAGTGATATTTATGTAGAATTTTCTGATGAAAAAGATATAGATTTTTTTAAGAAAGTAGATTGGATTGTAGATTATGATTCTGTTAGAGATTTGAATATGGAAGTATTAAAAAAACTCATGGCAAATATTAAATCTACGATGAGTATGCTAAGAGTAAGATTAGATTCATTGTGTGAAATAACTGAAAATTCAAGAGATGATATAAGATTTGATATGTTAGAACAAATGCTTTTATCTTTAGAAAAAATATATGACTCTAGAGTTAGTGGGATAGAGCTTTTTGGTATGCCACAGGAAAAACAAACTAGAAAAGTAAGTTTATTTAGAAAACTTAGAATTAAAAAATAAGTAAACAAAAAAAAGCCTTTTAAAGGCTTAATTTTTTTATTTGGTGTCCTGGGCGAGATTCGAACTCACGACCGATCGCTTAGAAGGCGATTGCTCTATCCAGCTGAGCTACCAGGACATCTTTTTCGAACACAAATTAATTATAGTATAAAAAAAAGGTTAATGCAAGCCCTTTTTTATTAAAATTACTATTTTATACGCTAATTTTTGTGTTTTCACTATCTGGAATATTAAATATAACTTCATTAATCCCGTAAGTGTCTCGTAAAGATAGAGCAATCGAGTATTTAACTTCTTCTAATGCTTCTTCCTCTTTTATATTAGCAATAAGATAATTGTTAAATGATAATTTAATGGCATTTTCAAGTAATTCATAGTTTGTAATATTAGCAGATGCTGCAAGATAACTTATTAAATTTGTTTGATATATCGGAGTACTTTTTAATTCTTTAATAATTATTTCAACTTTTTCAGTTTTTTCGTTGTTAACTTTTGTAACAGGAACAAAATAGTGATAATCTTTATATCTACTTAAGAAATATATTGTAGTTTTAGTGGATTCTTTTATTGAATCTAGATTATAGGTTTTGTTTATGCCATAATTTTTATCTAAAATTTCTGGTAATTTTTTTTGTGAGTTTGGTAATTTTGTAAATGGAGTGTTTTCTACTAGAATTTTAATTTTTTTAATCTCTTTTATTTCTGTTAAAGAATAAATTATTGCTTCGATCATTTTTTCTTCATTGTCTTTATCTATGGTTAGTAACTCTTTACTAAAATTAATTGTTAATATTTCGTTATCAAGTTTAACATCAATTACTTTGGTACTTTCAGGAATAACTGGTTTAAATCCATCTCTGATGTAACTAGATTTTTTTGAATTTTTTGTTAGTGTTTCTATAATTTCTATTATTTGTTCATTAATGTTTTCACTTGATTTAACTATACTTGTTCTTGCTACATAATTTGAATTATCTATTAAAAATATTGGCATTTCATCTCTTTTAATATAGTTTAAATGTTCTTTTATAGTAGTATCATTATTTGGAAAAAAGTATATTATTAATAATATGAATAAAGCCAAAGTTGCTACACAAATTCGTCTTATTGAAGATTTTTTAATCATTTTTAAACACCTAATTAATTATATTTTTAAAATAAAAAAAAAGACCGAAGTCTTTAATCAATTTTTAATTCTCCGAGTTTTACTAATTCAATAATTGCTTGAGCTCTTCCTTTGACTCCAAGTTTTTGAATAGCATTTGAAACATGGTTTCTGACAGTTTTTTCACTTATTTGTAATTTTTTTGCTATTTCAGTAGTTGTTTTATTTTTAACAAGTAATTCAAATACTTCTTGTTCTCGGTCGGTTAATATCTTTTTTTTCATATAATAATCTCCTTAAATTTAAAATACTTCATAATATTGTATGAAGTATTTTTAAAAATGTATAGGATTATTCAAATTTAATTGTAATATATTTTTGTTTGTCATATAAACTTTGTATTTCTCTAATGATTTTGTTGGCAACTTCTTTGTTGTGTTCTTTAGAAGCTATTGTAATACTTATTGTATCTCCGTTGATTTTTACAAAGTTATCATATTTAAATTTTTCGGCAATTATTTTTTTTATTTTTTCACATTCACTTTTAGAATTACTTAAAGCTTGTAAGGCATTGTAGGCATCATTTTTTTCTTCAATTGTTGCAGCATCATCTAGTAGGATACTTTGGTACTCATTCATTTCTTTTAAAACACTTTCATCAGATGCTACTTGAAGTGCCACGATTACATCTGATTCTTTTACTTCTACAGGGCTACTTACATTATTTTCTCCGGCCAGAACACTGAGTGTTTCATCTCCCATTGTTACATAGTAGATTCCTAATACTAAAATTAAAGAAAATAGTGTAACGAACCATAAATTTTGTTTGTTTATCATAAATATTCCTCCATCTAAAGCTACTTAACTATATGAAAGATAATATCTTATTATTACTTAATAATTAAAACGAATGAAAAATAGTTGATAGTTTTAAAAAGCCCTTGCATGAATGGGTATTTTTAGATATAATTATTTATAAGGTAATAGGAGATGTGTGCATGCGAAAGATAATTGCTAGTTTAGATATCGGTAGTCATACCATTAAACTCGTTGTTGGAGAAATAGTGCGTAATAAACTAAATATACTTGCATGTGTAGATACTTTATCTAGAGGAATAAAAAAGGGATTTATAGTTAATCCGGAGAGTGCTATTGAGGCTTTAGATGATGTATTTAAAAAAAGTGAAGAACAAATAGGACTTAAGATAACTAAAGTAATTGTTAGTGTACCAACTAATGGAATGGAATGCTTCTTAAGTGAAGGGTATGCTTCTATTACAAATGATAATCATGTAGTAACGGGTAATGATATTATTAAATCAATGCAAACTGCTATTCAAGGTAAAATAATGGATAATAGAGAAATTGTAGCTATACTTCCAACAAAATTTTTACTTAATGATAGCGTGGTTACTGATATGCCGTTAGGAATGCAAGCTGAAAAATTAAAAGTTAAAACAGTAGTAGCAACAGTTCCTAAGAAAAATGTAACACCAATTGTTAAGATACTTGAAAAAATGAATGTAACAGTGGTGGATACAACAGTTGGTCCGATTGGGGATTATTATGAATTTAAGAATGTTAAAAATAGTGGTGAAGTAGGAGCTGTAATAAATGTTGGAGCTTCTAAAACTACTGTAGCAATTTTTAATAAAGGTATTATAACTGGTTGTGAAGTAATTGATATGGGGGGAGAAGCAATTGATTATGATTTAGGTTATGTTTATAAAATAAATAGAAAAGATGCATTATATTTAAAAGAATCTATTGCACTAGCTGATAAAACAAATGCTCAGCCTAGTGAATCAATTCTTTTAGATAATAAAAATGGTGAAAAAATTAAAATTAATCAGTTTGATGCAAGTGAAATTGTAATGGGGAGATTGGAAGAATTATTAAATTTAGCAAAAAAACAAATAAATCTCTTAACAAAAAAGGAAATTAGTTATATAATTGTTACAGGGGGAGTTACAGAAATAGCTGATTTTAAAAATATTATGAATTATGTTTTTAAAGATGCTGAGGTAGGTACGGTTGTTGAAATAGGTGCTAGACACAATAAATTTTCAACTTGTGTAGGTTTGATAAAATATTATGATAGTAGGTTAAGATTAAGAAATAGAGATTTTTCTATATTCAGTATAAATGAACAAGAAGAATTAAGTGGAATACATAGAAAGGTAAACATATCAGATGATTCTTTATTAGGAAAGCTGTTTGGATACTTTTTTGATAACTAGAGGGAGAATGAATTATGAATGGATTACAGATGGATCAAATAGCCAAAATTAAAGTAGTTGGTGTTGGTGGAGGTGGATGTAACGCCGTAAACCGAATGATTGAAGAAGGAGTTAAAAGTGTAGAATTTTATGTTGTTAATACAGATTTACAAGTTTTAAATGCTTCTTTATGTCAAAATAAAATACAAATAGGTAAAAATATTACTGGAGGAAGAGGTGCTGGAGCTAATCCTGAAGTTGGTAGAAGTGCTGCTTTAGAAAGTAAGAATGAATTAGAAGATGCATTACAAGGAGCAGATATGGTATTTGTTGCTTGTGGACTTGGTGGAGGTACTGGTACTGGTGCTGCTCCGATCATTGCTGAAATTGCTCAAAATATGGGAGCTTTAACAGTTGGTATTGTTACTAAACCATTTAGATTTGAAGGTAAAAAGAGAATGGAAAATGCTTTAGTTGGTTTAGAAGAATTAAGAACTCATGTTGATAGTTTAATTATTATACCAAATGATAGACTAAGAGAATTAATTGATAAAACTACAAGTTTTGAAGATGCATTTAAAGAAGTAGATAATGTACTTCATAGAGGTGTTCAATCAATATCAGATTTAATTGCTGTTACTGGAGTTATTAACCTAGACTTTGCAGATGTTAAAACTGTTATGGAAAAGAGTGGAACAGCAATCATTGGTATTGGATGCAATGCTGGTGAAAATAGAGCTATTGAAGCAGCTAGACAAGCTGTATCTAATTCACTTTTGGAAGCAACTATTGAAGGAGCTACAAATGCAATTGTTAATGTAACTGGTGGTAAGAATCTTACATTATTTGAAATTGAAGATGCTGTTGAAACAGTCAGAGAAGCAGCAAATTCAGATATAAATATAATCTTCGGGGCTATAAAAAATGATAATTTAACTGATGAAGTAATTGTTACAGTTATAGCAACTGGGTTTGATGATGAAGTTGGCGAAGAAGCATTATTTAGTGATGAAGTACATGTTCAAAAAAGAAGACCTACTCCTGAAGTAGATGATGAATATGAAATTCCACCATTCTTAAGAAGCGATAATTATTAAAAAATTAAAAATTATCGACAAAAAGTAACAAATTATTGTTACTTTTTTTTTTATAATATTTTTGGTGATAATAATGAAAATATATTTAGATTTAATATTTCTACTTAATTTTTGTTATGATTTATTATTACTTATGACAATTGATATTACCTTAAAAAGACATATGAATATAAAAAGATTAATTATTTCATCTATATTTGGGGGGGTATCCTTAGGAATATTGTTTTTACCATTTAATAAAATATTGTTATTTGTTATAAAAATTTTAGTTAGTATATTAATGGTGTTAATTGCGTTTAAATATAAAAATATTAAATATACTTTAATGAATTTGCTATATCTTTATATGTGTAGTGTTATTCTGGGTGGTTTTTTATATATGTTAGATATAGAATTTAGTTATAAAAGAGAAGGGATGATTTTTTATTTTGATGGCTTAAGTATAAATTATATTTTACTTTTATTAGTGGGGCCATTAATACTAGCATTGTATATTTATGAACATAAAAAGTTTAAAAGTACATATAATTTTAATTGTAAGTTAGAAATAGTTTTTAATAATGGTAAAGTATTATCATGTAATGGATTTATTGATTCAGGTAATAAACTTAGAGATCCAATTAGTAAAAAATATGTAATAATTACATCTAGAAAGTTACTTTCTAACTATATTAATATAAGAAGTCCAATGTATGTTCCATATAAAGCATTAAATAAATATGGTTTAATTGAATGTTTTAAAATAAAATATTTAAAAATTAATAATCAAATATTTACTAATTATTTGATTGGGATTAGTAATAATGAATTTAATATTAATGGTAGTGATGTATTACTTAATTATAAATTAATGGAGGATATATGTTTAGAAAAATAATTGAATGGTTGTTAAGTAAATATAATGAAGTGTTCTTTGTGGGTGCTACGGATAAATTGCCACCACCATTATCTAAGGAAGATGAGTTAAAATATTTAGTTAGGGCTAAAGCTGGAGATGAAGAAGCTAGAAATATTTTAATAGAACATAATTTAAGATTAGTAGTATTTTTAGCTAAAAAGTATGAGAATACTACTTATGATATTGAAGATTTAGTAAGTATCGGTTCAATTGGATTAATTAAAGGAATTAATACTTATAAAATAGATAAAAATATAAAATTAGCTACTTATGCATCAAGGTGTATTTCTAATGAAATATTAATGTTTTTAAGAAAAAACAAAAGAAAAAAAGCTGAAGTTTCTTTAGAAGATGCCTTAAATTATGATGCGGAAGGAAATGAGCTTCATCTTGAAGATATTCTTGGTACTGATGCTGATTTAGTTCCAAATGAATATGAAAAACAAGTTGATAAGGAAATTCTTTCTAAAGAAATTGAAGATTTGCCTGATAGAGATAAAGAAATAATGACTTTAAGATATGGCCTTAATAATACAAAAGAATATACTCAAAAAGAAGTAGCGGAAATGCTAGGTATAAGTCAATCATATATCTCAAGAATTGAGAAAAAAGTAATTAGAAAATTAAAACAAGTAATGATAAGATAACGTAAATGCTGTGTAAACGTAATTGTAAAATATATTGCAAAGTAAAAGTAAAGAGATTATAATTTAATTAAGCTAGCAGGGGAGCTAGAATAAAAGGGATAGTGTGAACTGGTTAACCAATTCACTATAAAAATAGAACTCGGTTTTGAGTTCTATTTTTAGTATTCTGTAACGTATAAATCAATGTATTCTTCCAGAGTTAAATTATTTTCATAAATTATTTTGGCATCTTCTTTACCTACATAACGAATATGCCAGTTTTCAAATTGGTAGAGTGTAATGTTTTCTTTATCTTTTGGAAATCTTATAATAAATCCATATTTATAAGCATTATTATGTAACCATTCATAGTTTTCATCGGATAATCTAACATTTGATAAAGCAGTATTTTTTAAATCAATTGATAAACCTGTTTGATGTTCTGAATAACTTGGACGAGCTGAATAAGTATCAGCTTTGGCAACTCCTTCTTTATTAACATAATTTGTATATAAGGTTCTTTGGAAAGATTCATCACGAAATGCTGTTGTGGGCATTAAGTTTATATTTATTTCTTTTTTGGCAGCTGCTTGAAGTTCTAAGAATGGTTCTTTAATAATACTTCGCATTGGAACCTTATTTCCATAAGCTCCATCTAAATATGCTAAATCACTTGGTTTATAATTTTTAGGTAAATGATTGTATTTATTTACAAGTACTAATAAATCATTGGCATCTTTAACTTCTTTGGTATCTGTATAAACTGGTAAATCCAGTTTTAAATTTACTTTTGTAACTATATCTTTATAGTCTGAACTATTTTTTTCATATTTAATATATCTATTAATGTTACTAGCATTAAAGTTTTTAATTACATAATAATTAGATATATCTTTGTAGTCCATTTCTTTTAATATGTTAATATTTTTTTTGCTTAATTTAAATATATAATTTATTTCTTTTCCAGAGTATCCTTTTGGTAAAAACGTTGTTAAAATACTTTCAAAATCATCTCTATTATTAAATTTAATGTCTTTATATTCTTTTAAATATTTTTCATCATAAACGTTATTTAATAAAACATATTCTAAAGTTTCAGAATAATCTGAATCTTTAATATTATTTTTGTTCATTAGTTCCTTAATTTCACTACTTGCTTTTTTAGTATCTGGAGTTTTATGATCCATAAAATATTTTACTGTACCAATTATTAATCCACATATTATTAGTAATAGAATTATTTTAGTAATACTTTTTTTCATTTTTCTTTTTTTCTTCATTTATTTTCACCTTGATTTAATTATATATTAATAATTTATAAAATACAACAATTGTTATAAAATAATTGATTTTATGAGGAATTTATAGTAATATTTTTGTATACATCAAAGGAGTAGATAATTATGTTTGAATATATGGGAGATAGAATTAGTAATGCTTTAAAAAATATCAGAGGTATTGGAAAAATTACTGAAGATAATATTGGAGATGCAACGAGAGAAATTAGAATAGCGTTACTTGAAGCAGATGTTAACTATCAAGTTGTTAAAGAATTTGTAGCTGATGTTAAGGCTAAGGCCTTAGACGCTGAAGTTGGAAAAAGTTTAAAACCTGATGAGGTTTTCTTAAAAATTGTAAAAGATGAATTAGTTACATTACTTGGGGGAGATTATGTTCCTTTGGAAGTAAATAAAAAGCCCACAATTTTAATGCTTGTAGGACTTCAAGGTAGTGGTAAAACTACAACTGCTGGTAAACTTGCCAATTACTTAAGAAAAAAACATAGTAAGAAACCATTACTAGTTGCTGCAGATATTTATAGACCAGCTGCAATAGATCAATTAAAAACATTAGGGAAAGAATTAAATATAGATGTATTTAGTAAAGATGGTAATGTTACTAAAATAGTTAGTGATGCAATAGAATTTGCTAAAGAAAATAATAATGATTATATAATTATAGATACAGCAGGTAGACTTCAAATAGATGAAGCATTAATGCAAGAATTAAAAGATGTTGATGAGGCTGTACATCCACATGAAAAAATCTTAGTTATTGATGGTTCCATGGGACAAGATGCAATTAATGTTATTACAGGTTTTAATAGTGCTTTAGATTTAACTGGTTGTATTTTAACTAAGTTAGATGGAAATACCAAAGGTGGAGTTGCTTTATCAGTAAGACATTTAACACATATTCCAATTAAATTTGTAGGTACAAGTGAAAAGATGGATGGTTTAAGTGAATTTTATCCAGATAGAATGGCTGAAAGAATCCTTGATATGGGAGATATTCTAGAAATAGTAAGTAAAGTAGAAGATGTGATTGATGAGGATGTTGCAAAAGAACAAGCTAAAAAAATGAAAAAAGGTACTTATGATTTAAATGACTTTTTAAGTAACTTAAAACAAATTAAAAAACTTGGGCCATTAGAAAATATTTTGAAAATGTTACCTCAAGCTAGAAAAATGGGACTTAATAATATATCAATAGATCCAAAAGATTTAGCACATGTTGAAGCAATTCTTCAATCTATGACTCCGGAAGAAAGAAGAAAACCAGAAATATTGAAAGCTTCTCGAAAACAAAGAATTGCAAAGGGAAGTGGTAGAAGTGTTGAAGAAGTTAATAGACTTTTAAAACAATTTGAAATGATGAAAGATATGATGAAAAAAATGTCTAGTGGAAATATGCCTTTCTAAAAAACAAATTTAAAACACCAGTTATAAACTGGTGTTTTATAATATAAATAATATTATTTTTGAATACTACGACATCTTGATAAAATAAGTTCGTTATATTCTTTAGTTTTCTCTATACTTGTTATATCTAAACTTTGTAATTGTTTAAAATATTCTTTTTTATTCAAATTTAAATCTAAATTAATAATTTTATATACTAAATAAAAGGCATAGTCTGGATCATTTTTATAAATCATAAATAGGTTAGTTGCTATATTAAATGCTATTACATATATGTAGTCTCTAGCAGGTCTTAAAGTCATTATATGTGTTATATCTTCTTTAGTTAAAACAACTAGCAGTTCATCAATATTTTTTCTTAATGTAGTTAGAGTTTCATTTGGTTCTATTTGAATTATTTTCAATAGAGTTAATTCACTATTTAAGTTTTGAGCAGAAGAAAGATGTTTTGATAATGTATTATATCCATTTATTGTTGCTTCTCTTTTAAAAGTGTTAATAAAATATTCGTTGCATATAAGTTCAAAAAATATACTTATTATTTCTAAATAAATATTTAATTCTCCATAAACTGTGGACTTGAAGTTTGAAGCAAATTGAATAGCATGCCCAAATTCATGAGCAAACGTCAATATGTCTTCAAATTCATTTTGACGACATCCCATTATATAAAATTTTTTAAAGTATTCTAAATAAATTAATTCTCCGGTATAATCAAGTGTATCACCATTTATAAATCTAATTGATTTTTTGTTTTCATTATATATTTTTTGAAATAATTCCCAAGTTTTTTTGTTTGTTCCATTTTTAAAAAAGTCGTGTAAATAATCCATGATTTCTTTTATACTCATGCTCAAGTATTCTGGAGTTAAATTGAAATTATCTTCTTCAATTTCTTGTGTATCACTTTTTATGGCAGATAATTCTTGGATTTGTGACCACAAAAACCTAGATGCAATCAATTCTTTGTAATCTTCTTCTAAAAGTATATCAATACTTCCAGGAATTCTTTCTTTACTTAAGTTAATTCTTATTGAATCTATCGTATCTAATATTATTTTTTTACTACTTTGTGGAGTTCTTAAAAGAATTTTTTCTAATTCTTTTTGCTTTTCTTTTAACTCATTTTTAAAACATGTTTCCATATATGCCCCCTAGTAAAAAGTTATTCTAACATATTTTTTATAAATATTAAAGAAAAAACTTTATAATATTAAAAATTAATGTTATAATTATTTAAGAATAAGGTGATGTCAAATGGAAAAAATAAATGGACGAAAATTATCTTTGATTTTTATGTTTATATTAATACTTTTAGTTATAGCTTTATTAGTAGGTAAGTTTACATTTTCTTATTTGGGACCTACGATAAGTGACGATTTAGAAACTCAAGGAGAAGTTACAGCAAGTGGAGATACCTTGATATTTACTAAAGGAAAAACTATGAGTTTAAGTGCTTCAACTGATAATTTTGCTACTGGTGGTTCTAATTTAAGTACTACAACTAATCCAAAGGTTAAATTGATTGCATCAACAAAAACAAATGAAGCAAGTGCAACGTATTATGTGGGAGTTTTAATAAAAAATAATTCTTATGTTTATACCACAAGTGGTAAAACTCCAGAATTAATACTAACTATAAAAGATGAAAAAGGCAATAATGTTACATCTGGAGTAGATGGTTTAACTTATGTTACTTCAGGAGGTGTTTCAGGTTTTGATGTTACTGATAAAAAGGGTTTATTTAATATTAAAACAGATTATCCAATATCTACGATATCATCAAGTGCCGGAACAACTCATACTTGGACATTTACTTTAACGTTTGTAAATCTGGGAACAGACCAATCAGATAATGAGAACGCTAATATGAATGTAAATGTTTATTTGCAAAAAGAAGAATATAAGCTTCCTTTAAATGAATATGTAATATCACAATATACGGGAACTCAAGGAGAAAATGGATTATATTATCATGATAATAGTCTAGCAAATGGAGCAGGAGACAATTCATATAGATATGCAGGAGCAAGCGACCAAGTAAATAATTTTGTATGCTTTGGTAGTGATGCAGCAACATGTCCAACAGATAATTTATATAGAATAATCGGAGTAATAGATGGCAAAGTAAAATTAATAAAATATGATTATGCTACAAGTACATTGCTAGGAACAGACGGAGATTATGGGACGAGCACTCCAAATACATCATATTATAAAGGAAGTCTAACATCAATAGATAAGTATTATTGGAATAATGTAACAAAGAAAAACACATGGAGTGAGTCTAATTTAAATAAAATAAATTTAAATACCAACTATATAAATAATATAGGTAGTGAGTGGGCAAATAAAATAACTACAACAACATGGAAAGTTGGAGGAAATAAATTTGCTAATATAGGTAGTTCAGTTCCATCTATAGCATATCAAAATGAAATAGTAAGTCCATCAGAAAATACACCATATGATGCAAAAATAGGATTAATGTATGCTAGTGACTATGGATTTGCAGCAAGTCCAAGTGCATGGACTACAACTCTATTTAAATATAATGGTAATGATGCAAATGGAACATCAATAAAAACAATAAATTGGATGTACATGGGACATGTTGAATGGACGATTTCCCGTAACTCTGACGATTCTAGATATGCGTTCGGTGTTGCTGATGATGGTCGTGTGAGCGACGGCGGTGTTGTCGGTAGATTTGGTGTGCGTCCGTCCTTTAATCTTTCATCTTCCACAACCTATGTATCAGGGTTAGGAAGTATGAGTGACCCTGTGCGAGTAAAATAATATACAAAAAATATATATAGCATGATAAATAATTATCTTTAGGATTACATCGAATGAATGGTTTATTTGATTTCAGTTATTGCTGAAAGCAAAATTGTGACGAAGGAGCAGTTTTTAGTTATTTTAGTTTATCTAGTTCTTGTTGCATCTTGTTTAATGCATCTAGAAGGAAATCTACTTCGTTTCGTTGGTTTTGGTTACTTTTGTGGTTTTCATTATCTGTGTATGGGGAACCACCTTTTTTTGCTTTTTTAGAGTTTGAGTTGATGTTGTTGTTTTCTATTCTAGACTCAATTAATTGTTGTTGTGCTGCATGTGTTAATATGTATTGACCTACGAGTATTAACCAGTTACCAATTGAGTTTTGTTCATTGGCATTATAGTCCCCGACGCAAGCATAACCTACTGCTACGGCAATAATTGAAAAAGTATGAGGATCTATTGAAGGAGGAAAATTAGTATTATGCATGTAATTTCCTCCTTTATTCATTAATAAATATATATGAAAATTTGCATTTTTAAATGAAATAATATATAATTAAGTTGGTGATGCAAATTATGCAAATTGAAAGTGTGAATGAACCGATAATGGCTGTTAGAAGAAGTCAATATCCTGAAGATAATAAGCCAGAGTTTCTATTGGTAGGTAGAAGTAATGTTGGTAAGAGTAGTTTTATAAATACTTTGATTGAAAGAAAAAACTTTGCTAGAACTAGTAGTAAACCTGGTAAAACTCAAACATTAAATTTTTATTTAGTGAATGATGCATTTTATTTAGTTGATGTACCTGGTTATGGTTATGCAAGTGTTAGTAAAGATACTCAAAAAAAATTTGGTTTAATGATTGAAGAATATTTAAAATCCAGAGAAAACTTAAAACATGTATTTATGTTAGTAGACTACAGGCATAAACCAACTGAAGATGATGTTTTAATGTATGAATTTTTGAAATATTATAATTTAGATATTACTATTGTAGCTACGAAATATGATAAAGTAAGTAAAAATGGTAGAATTAAGCAAGATAAATTAATTAAAGATACATTAAAATTTAATGATAATGAATTTATAACATTTAGTACTGTTACTAAAAAAGGAAGAAGTGAAGTACTAAGTATACTTGAGGAAAAAATATGAAAAAAAAGAATGGTTTTTCATTAGTGGAAATATTGGCTGTTATTGTAATATTAAGTATTGTAGCTACGATGGCTACTTTTAGTGTTATGAAAACAAGAGAAAATTCTATGAAAAAATTACTTAATACAAAAATTGATGAATTGGAAGCAAGCGCCATTCTTTATGGGCAAGAGAACCAAGGTTCTCTTGAAGGTACATGTACTGTAGATAATGAAGAATATAAATTTTGTAAATTAGTAACTGTTAAAGAATTAATAGATGATGATTACTATACAACAAGTGAAGAAAATAGAAATAATAAGAAAGATTTAATAAATAATGTTACTAATAAAAGTATGTTATGTGATGAAATACAAATATATAAAAAGAATAATAGAGTATATGCTAAAGCAATAAATATTAAAAGTAATGATGAAAATAATGTATGTAATTTAGAATTATAGAAGGGAGGTAAATTATGCAAACAGTATGTTTAGTTGGTAAACCTAATGTTGGTAAAAGTAGTATATTTAATAGATTAATTAAAGAAAATAAATCTATTATAATGGATACACCAGGAGTTACTAGAGATAGAATATATGGTAAAGTAGAGTATAATAATAAAAGATTTCATTTAATTGATACAGGAGGTATTTCTTTTGGAGATGATGATTTTCAAAAAGATATACTTGCACAAGCAACGTTAGCAATTGATGAAGCTGATTTAGTTTTATTTGTAGTAGATGGTATAGAAGATATTGATGCAAGTGATAGAAAAGTTGCAGAAATATTACATAGATCAAGTAAACCAGTTATTGTGGTAGTAAATAAACTAGATAATGATAAAAGAAAAGATAATTTATATAATTTTTATGAATGGGGTTTTAGTGAGTTAATTGCAGTTAGTGCTTCTCATAATATAGGTTTTAATGAATTACTTAATACTATTACTAAAGATTTACCAGAAGAAGATATAATAGATGATAATACAATTAAATTTTCTATTATTGGAAGACCTAATGTTGGTAAAAGTAGTTTAATTAATGCTTTATTAAATGAAGATAGGGCTATAGTTAGTGATATTGCAGGTACAACTAGAGATGCAATTGATACTAAGTTTAAATATAATCATGAAGATATAACTGTTATTGATACTGCAGGTATGAGAAAAAAAGGTAAGATATATGAATCTGTTGAAAAATATAGTTTAATTAGAAGTTTAAAAGCAATAGATAGAAGTGATGTTTGTGTTTTAGTAATTGATGCATCAACTGGTATTATTGAACATGATAAACATATAGCATCATATGCTTTAGATGCAGGTAAAGGAATTGTAATTTGTGTAAATAAATGGGATACAATAAATAATCCAGATAGTGATATAAGAAATTGGAAAGAAGAAATAAAAAATGAATTTCAATTTATTCCATATGCTCATGTAGTATTTTTAAGTGCTAAAACTAAAAAACGTGTTAGTACTTTAATGCCTGAGGTAATAAATGCTTATAACAATAATAGAAAAGAAGTTAAAACCAGTTTACTTAATAATATTATTATGGAAGCAGTTAGTTTACATGAACCACCTTCTTATAAAGGAAAAAGACTTAAGATATATTTTGTAAGTCAAACTGGTAATTGTCCTCCAAAATTTACTTTTTCAGTAAATAATAAAGGTTTAGTTCATTTTAGTTATGAAAGATATTTAGAAAATCAAATTAGAAATAATATAGATTTTGATGGGACACCAATTATTTTACAATTTAAAAATAAAAGTGAATAAAGGCATAAGTAATCGGCATTTATTGGACTAGCTCATATGATATAGTAAAGATTGATAAACCTTTAAAGGGGGTGATATCTTGACTATATCATTATCAGTTATAATAATGCTTGTAGCATATGTTTTTGGAGCTATTACAAAAATATTTATTGAGAATATTCCTAATAAATTTATTCCTATTCAAAATGTTGTAATTGGCATTTTAAGTGGAGTAGTATGTTATTTTCTTCATATAGATGATAACTTGCTTAATTCAATTGTTGTATGTATTATGTCTACGATGAGTGCAGGCGGAATAGCAGACTTAATTGAAACAAGAAAGCTACAAGATAATGAAACTAAAGGATAGATAAAAAGAGCACACATGTTTTAATACATGTGTGCTTTTGTATTATTAAAAAAATGTTTATTTGTGATAGTGAATATCCAAATAAACATGTCAATAAAGAAACGGTAACATTCAACATCCTAAAATCAAATGTTTCCTTTTTTAATATATGAAAATCTGTTTCATATATTCTTATGTTATCATATTTATTTTAAAATTTCAAGTATTTTAAACTCTGATGGCTATGCCTTTTTTCTTTAATATGTATTTTCTTAACCAATCAACTGGAAAAACACTTAAGGCTAAGGTTAAAACTAATAATAATTCATTGGTTTTAAGTCCATATGTTCTAAAAATATCGCCACCATGATAAATAATCCAAAGTTGAGCAATAAATATAAATGTGAAAACTGTGATGAATACCTTATTTTTACCTAAATTAGCAAAAGTATTAATTCTAACAGTTCGTGCATTAAATGCGTTGAATATTCCCATGAAAATAAACATTGCAAAGTAAGCAGTCATTAAATATTTATTGTTTTCTCCATCTCTAATTAATTCTTTAAATATTGGTAATTTTAAAAACAAAATACAAAGTAGGGCACAATAAATACCTGTCCAAATTATTTCACTATACATATATTTATTCATAATTGGTGTATCTTTTTTCTTGGGTGGTTCTTCCATATATTCTCGTAAAGGTGCTTCAAAAGAGAAAGCAACACCTGCGAATGTATCCATAATCATATTAAGCCATAACATTTGAACGATTGTAATCGGGGTTGTAACTCCGATAAAAGAACCAACTATTGATAAAACTAAGGCACACATATTAACTGTTAATTGATATATTATAAATTTTCTAATACTTTTAAATATTGTCCTTCCATAAAGAATAGCTTTACTTATTGATAAAATATTATTATCAAGAATTACAATATCTGCAGCTTCTTTAGCTACTTCTGTACCACTTCCCATAGCAAATCCTACATTTGCTTTTTTTAAAGCTGGGGCATCATTGACTCCATCTCCAGTCATACCCACCACTAAATCCATCGATTCTATTATATTTACCATTCTGCTTTTATCTTGAGGTAAAGCTCTTGCAATAACAGCAATTTTACTTAAATTTCTTTTAATTTCATCATCATTCATTTGGGCTAACATATTACTATCTAAAACCATATTGTTATTTATATCAATAAGACCAACCTCACGAGCAATAGATGTTGCAGTATCTATTGCATCCCCCGTTATCATAATAGGTTTAATTCCAGCACTTTTAATTAATTTAATTCCTTCTTTAGCTTCATCTCTTAATTCATCTTTTATATTTACAAAGCCTAAAAGAGTCAAATTGTCTTTATCTTTTCCATATGCAAATATAAGAACTCTACCAGAATTTCTAGTATACATATCTATTTTCTTTTCTATTAAACTTTTATTTATAAAACTTACTTCATTACCAAATGAATTTAGATATTTTTTACATTTAGATAATAATACCTCTCTAGCTCCTTTATAATATGTTACACCATTACTTAAGGTAACACTACTATATTTGTATTTACTATCGAATGGTTCTTTTTTAATAACTTTTTCATTTATTTTCTTATCATAATTTATAAATTCGAGTAGGGCGCGATCAGTAGAATTACCTCCGATAATACCAGCTTCACTTATTATACTTGCATTATTATAATAAAATGAGTTATATATTACTTCATAATTCTTAACTTTTTTTAATTCATTTACATCTTTAAATACTTTGTTATCCGGAGTAACAAATTCAGTTACTTTTAAAACTCCTTTTGTAAGGGTACCAGTTTTATCTGTAAGAAGGACATTTAGGCTACCTGCAGTTTCTATACCTACGAGTTTTCTAACTAAAACATTATCTTTTAACATCTTTTTCATATTACTTGATAATACTAAAGTAATCATCATTGGTAAGCCTTCGGGAACTGCCACAACTATAATTGTAACCGATAGAGTAAGGGCATATAATAGATGATTAAACATAATGCTAGGATTACTAATTGTTGCAATCATTAAGTCGGTATCAAAATTGTTAGAAATTACAATGCTTGCAAATAGATAAGAGATACTTGCAAGTATAGCTCCAGCATAACCAATTTTACTTATGGTTTTAGCCAGTCCTCGTAATTTTATTTTTAAGGGGCTTTCTGGAACGACTTCTTGTAATTCTTGAGATATTTTACCTAATATTGTTTTATCTCCGACACATCTTACTAACATTTCAGCTTCACCATTATATACAACAGAACCACGATATACACGATTTACATCACTTATAACTGGACCATTTTTGCTTACTTTTTTAGCTTCTTTTGTCTCTCCGTTTAAGGCAGATTCATCAACACTTAATGAACCTTTAACTAAATAACCATCAGCAGGAATTTTATCACCACTATTTAAAATGACAATGTCACCAACAACTATTTCTCCAGAAGGTATTTCAATTATTTTTCCATTTCTTCTAACTTTAGTTTTGGTTTTTAATTGTTCTTCTTGAAGTCTTGCAAATGCTTTTTCAGAACCATATTCACTAATACTAGATATAAATGAAGCTAAAAATATTGCTATTAAAATACCAATGGTTTCATACCAATCAAAATCACGAAAAAGTACTATAACTTTAATTCCTAATGCAATTAATAATATTTTGATAATAGGGTCTCCTAAAGACTCTAACAAAAGATGTAAAAAAGTATTTTTCTTTTGTTTAGTTATTTCGTTTGTACCATGTTCTTTTCTAGAAATAATTACCTCTTTTTCGCTTAAGCCCATATGCTTGTCCTCCCAGAATAAGTTTATGAGCCAAAATGTTTTTTAGAACAAAAATTATTGTATATTAAGGTTGTTTTGTATTATAATTAATTGGGTATTCTAAAATGAAATAAAATAATTTTATATTTTAATGTATACTTAATTATAATGTATTATGGAGGTAGAAAAATGAAAAATAATTTTATAAAATATATAATTATTATTGTAAGTGTGGTGTTAATCGTCGGTGGAGGAGTATTACTATATTTTAAGAATAAAGATAATAAGGAAGAAACAAAAGAAATTATAAATAATAACGATAAACAAAATGAAGAAATAACTGATATTGATAGTGAAGACCCAATATTAAAATTAAAAGAATTAAAGGTTTATGCTGGAGATAAATTTACTATAAATGATTTTGTAGATTCTTGTACTGATAATAGTGGGGAAGAATGTATCTTGTCATATAAAGAGGATAAGAGTTATAGTGATGTTGGTGTTTATGATATAGTAATTATTGCTAAGGATAGTAGTGGTAATGAAACAGAAGAAACTACGAAGTTAGAGATTTTAGAGAAACAAACAAGTAATAAAACAAATACAGAAACTAAAAATAATACAAAAAACAATAATAATAGTAATGATAATAAAACTAAGAATAATAAAGTAAAATTTGTTAAAGAAGAAACTGAAAAAGAAAAAGAAGAAAAAGAATTGAAGTATGGTTCTAGATTAACTTCTTGGCATGTAAAAACTTATAATGTGTATAGTGATGGATCTAAAAAGTTAATTGATGAGTATAACCATAGTGAAGTTGATGCTAAAAATTTTAATGCAAAGACTTCAGATATGTTACCTGAAGCTATTGAAAATATGAGTATATATAGCAATATGGTAAATGATGTTTTAAAATATACAAATGAATTTAGAGCTGAAGTTAATAAAAGTCCTTTGGTACTTGATGAAACATTAACTAAAGCCGCGATGGTTAGAGCGGTTGAAATGGCTTATGCTAATAAGTTTTCTCATGAAAGACCTGATGGAAATATGTGCTATTACATAATGCGTGATTTTGGTCAAGATATTTATGGTGTTGGTGAAAATATAGCAATGGGGCAACGAAATGCTAAGGAAGTTTCATATGCTTGGAAAGGTTCTCAGGGTCATTATGAAAATATGATTGATTCTTCTTTTACTAGAATTGGTGTTGGTGTAATTAAATTTCAAGGTACATATTATTGGGTACAACTTTTTCAATATTAGGAGGTATTATGGTAGAAAAAATAGATGTAGAAAAAATGGATAGAAGAAAAACTTATGAATGGTTTAAAACATTTAAGAATCCAACTTATGGTGTTAATGTTAATTTAGATGTAACAAAATTAGTTAAATATACTAAAGAAACTAATAGTTCATTTTTTATAAATTTTTTGTTTATATTAGTTAAGAGCTTAAATAAAGTTCCTGAAATGAGAGAAAGAATTGTAAATGGGGAACCAGTTTTATATGATGTTTGTAATCCAGGAATAACAGTTTTAACTAAAAATGATACTTTTGAAAATGTTAGATTTTCATATTTTGATAATTATCATGAGTTTTATAATATTGCTAAAGAAAATATTGATAAAGCTAAGAATGAAGAAGTATTATCAAACGAGTCATATAATCTTGAAAATTGTTGGAATGAATACTATATTACAAGTTTACCTTGGATTAATTTTACAAGTGTAACTCATCCTATACCTGAGGATGAAAGTTCATTAAGTGTACCAAGAATTTGTATTGGAAAGTATGTTTTAAATGATAATAAATATGTAATGCCTTTTAATATTACTGTTAGTCATGTATTTGTGGATGGCTATCATATTTATAAAGTGTTAAAAGAAATAGAGGACCGTTTGGATAATATTTATGATATTTTTAAATAAAATGTCGAAAAAGACTTGTCAAAAGTCTTTTTTTTTGATATTATTTAGTAGTCATGGCGAGATAGCTCAGCTGGCTAGAGCATCCGGTTCATACCCGGCAGGTCGAGAGTTCGAATCTCCCTCTCGCTACCATATGAATTCTGAAGAATATTAGAAATAATATTCTTTTTTTTGTAATTTGGTCAAAAAAATTAGAAATTATTAAATTCTTTTTATTGATTTTAGTTTTATTTTTTGATATAGTTGGTTTGTACAGATTTATAAAACACTTTACAGCATTGTGGTGTCATAAAAAAAGTGGCCTAGTTATATGATGCTTAGAAAGTGTTTTTTATTATGTTGAATTATGTTGTTATGACCGAAATTTGTGCGAAAAAAACAAGTGTTAAAAGAGTTGAGTTGGCAAAATACTATGAATATGAAGATAAAAAATATTATCCTGATGGTAAAAATGTTATATTTGATTTTTCTCAAAATGAGTATGAAATTGCTGTTTGGTTAAGCAAAACTTTTAATGAAAGTGTAATAATTAATCCTAGAATAAATAATCCGGAAGGTATTAAAACATCGGACTATATATTTAAAAACGAAAGATGGGATTTAAAAACCATAATTGGAAATAGTAATCAAGTATTTTATCATACTGTTTATAAAAATAAAAAACAAAGTAATAATTATATTTTTGATATTACGAAATCAAATATGGATATTTAGCGTGCTTTAGATTTGATAAACATTTTATATAAAAGAAATGATGTATCTTTTTTAGATAAAATTATATTATTAAAGTATAACCGATTTCTCTTATTAAAAAAGAATGTGACCGCACTGGAAAGTCAGCACGACCACATTCAATAAGTATAATATACAACTTTTTGTAAAATATGTCAATGAATGTAATAAAAATTGCAAAATTTTCTAATACATTGTTATTAAATTATTTTGAACTTATGGGTATGAAAAATAAGCCCTAAATTAAATTACCGTTTATTTTTTACCGTTTCCCTTATTAAATAAGGCTTCGCTCCG
>CAKOKX010000002.1 GCA_934096035.1 uncultured Bacilli bacterium | reverse complement strand
ACATTTTAGGAATATAAAAAAATTTAATCACTTAAAACTCAAAGTTTAAGATATTGCATACAATTCTATTTTTTTGTAATCTAATTAAATTAAATGAATTTTTCCTTATAAACAAATTGACACTTATGTACAATTTGTGTTAAAATTTATGTATCAAGTGTTGCTTGGGAATAGGAGTGATTTTAAGTGAAAAAGGGAATTAAAAAAATATTGTTTTTAAGTATCACTTTTTTATTCTTATTTTCATTTAGTTTAAATGTTAATGCGAGTGTTATAGAAAATGATTTTACAAGAAATATTGTGGTAGCTGCAGGGGACAAGTGTCCTGCTTTGGGGGACCCTACAAACTCACAATATCCAGCTTATTGGTTGCAAGAAATTTTAAATATTATGCGATATGTAGCTATTGTGGCTTTATTGGTTTTGGTTACAACTGATTTTGTTAAAGCTGTTGCTAGCAATGATAAAGATGCTTTGAAAAAAGCGGGAACAACTGCGATAAAAAGATTTATTTATTGTGTTATATTGTTTTTTGTTCCTATAATTGTTAATTTTATCATGAACTTATTTGGGGTTTATGGTAGCTGTGGTATAGGGTAGGTGAAATATTATGTCAATAGTTTATAATGTATTTTTGTTTTTGGATGGCATGATATATGGGTTAATAGACTCTATTTTTGATGTTTTTAACTTTTTAGCAAAAGTTAATTTGTTTAGTAATGAAAATTATATGAAGATAGTTAGAAATGTTTATATGATTTTGGGTTTAATAATGCTATTTGCATTGTCTTATTCTTTATTAAAAGCTGTTATTAATCCCGATGAATTTGCAAAAGGAGAACAATCTTTTCCTAAAATGATAAAAAATGTTATTATATCTTTAGCTATAATAGCTGTTTTACCAACTGTATTTAATTTTGCTTTTAATTTGCAAAATACAATTTTAAATCAACATACAATTCCTCGACTTATATTGGGAGAAGAATTTGATGGAAATAATAATTCTAGCCCCGGACGATTATTGTCTTATAATATGTTTAGTGCGTTTCTACATGTAAATGAAGAATATTGTACTAAAGATAATGAAAATGAAACCGTTTTTGACACTTCAGATGCTAAAACTTGTGCTGAAGATATTAAAACAAATAAATCAAATGCTAAATGGTATAAACCATGGAGATTATTAAATAAAAGTGAAACTTTTTATGATATAGATACTTCTATAAAAGATGGGGAAATAGCAATGGTAAATTATAATAACTTTGGGGAAGCTGTTGCAGAAGGAAAACTTAGTTATTTAATGCTAATTTCTACAATTTGTGGATTGTATATTCTCTGGGTTTTAACTAATTTTTGCTTCGATATGGCAGTTCGTGTAATAAAATTAGTATTTTTCCAAATTATTGCTCCAATACCTGTTGTGTGTAGAGTTATACCCGGTGGGAAACTTAAAGATGTTTTTTCTACTTGGACAAAAAAGACGATTGGTACGTTTGTTGATGTGTTTATTAGGGTGGGAATATTATATTTAGGAATATTCATTATACAATTAGTTATTGAAAATTGGCCTAATTTAGATGTTTCAAAATTGTCTTATACACAAGGCCTTATTGCTAAAGCTTTAGTTTTAATGGGTACTGTTATATTTATTAGACAAGCCCCTAAATTAATTAGTGACATGTTCCATTTAGATACTGGAGATATGAAACTTGGACTTATGGATAAATTAGCTGCAGGTGGTGGTTTAATGGCTGCAGCTGCAACTGGTGGATTAGGTTTAGGTGCTGTAAGAAATTTTGCTAAGTCTCGACGAGACGGTAAAGGAATTCTTTCTTCTGCTGGAAGTGCTTTGACTGGTGGTTTAGCAGCAGGTATTGGTGCTGGATATGGTGCTAGAAAGGCTAAAAATTTTAATGATTTGAAATCTGCGACTAGTAAAGGTATATCTAATCAGATGGATGCTCGTAAAAAAGTTCAAAATTATATTGCGAAAAGAAAGAATGAACCGGGTGGAGTTTCTGGAGCATTATGGGATGACTTTACAGGTTGGTTAACTGGAAAAGGAGTAGAAGATTTGGATAAGATAATAACTGCATCAGGTGATGTTAATAAAGCAAATGATGCATTTAGAGCTGCTGCAAAAAAACAATGGGATAAACATTCTACTGATGGAGCAATTGTTTATGATGCTGGTACAGATATGGCGAATAACTTTTTTAAGGGTGCTGGTAATGAAAGAATGTTTGAACTTTATAATACATATAGGGATAGCGAAGGTCATATGATGGGAGCCTCTTTAATTAAAGATAATATTGAACAAAGAAAAGCTGAAATGAGAAATAGAGATTTAAATTATTATATAAATCAAGAACGCCAAGCCTCTGGAATTTCTTTAAATGTTCCTAATCGTGAAGATTTTTATAGTACAATGACTGATAGTAGTGGAAAAAGAATATTTGATGAAAACTCATACAATCAAGCTTTAACAAAATATAATGATAAAATGGCCGAAATTGAAAGAACTGCTCAAGCAAAATATAATAGCGATATCGCTGATTTGTCTTATTTAGATTCTATGTATAATCAATTGGAAAAGAAGAGTATTACAGAACTTGGACGTGCAGCTCTTGAAGGCAGAAGTGTTGGTACTGTTACTGAAGCTGATTTGTTTGAAACTAAAGAATATGGGGAAACTGCTCAAAGAGTAATTAGAGACTCTGGGCTTGAACAATTTGACCCAGCTAAAAATGAAAGAGTTGAAGTTAAAAATGGCGACTATGCTACATTTATTGATGATATGGCTGCAGCTGCTAGTAGACAAGCTGGTCATGCTGCTCGTGAAAAACAAAATTATTTAGAAAAAAAGAAAAATTCATAAATTAAGAAAGGAATGAATTGGGGATGGATAATTATTTAATACCTGCAAATTCAAAAAAATCACAATTGATATTAGGGTTCTTTACTTTAACTGATATTATATTATTTGGATTTGGTTGTGGAATAACAATATTGTTACTTATGTTAGTGCAAAATGCTAGTGCATGGCAAATGATTATGATTTTGATGCCAGCGTTAATAACTGGGTTCTTAGTAACACCAGTTATGCACTATCATAATGTGTTACAATTTATTATAAATGTAGTTACTTTTATATTTAATCCACGAAGATATTATTGGAAAGGTTGGTGTGTGAAAGATGAAGAAACTAAATAATTCTGCTCCTTCTGGAGTTAGTTATACTGAAGATTGGTTACCTATTCGTCAAATTATGAATGGTATGATACAACTAGATGATGGATCATATGTTACTGGAGTAAAAGTTGCTCCGAAAAATATATTTATTATGGACCAAGGGACACAACAAAATACAATTTATCAACTTAGAAATTTTTATAATAGTATTGATTATGAATTTTGGTTACTTATTGCAGATAGACCAGTTGATATTGATGTATATTTATCTCAATTACAACTTATGTATAATAACGCTCCTACTAATGCGATTAGAAAGCTTATTATGCAAGATATTAATAAAGCAAATTTATTTACAAGTAGTGAGTATAATGTAGTTGATACAGAATATTATATTTTATTTAAAGAAAAAAGATTAGAAATTGTACAAAAGAAGTTACATAATTTAATAAGTGGACTAGCAAGTGCTGGTTTACAATCAACACAAACAAGTAATAATGACTTAAGAGTGGTGTTAGATAATTTCTTAAATGGTGGGGAAACCACTAACTTTGGGGCGGTGATGTAATATGGCAAATTTAAAAAGTGAAGTAGCTCCTAAAGGGATGGAGTTTAAACCAACTGAGTTTGTACTTGGCGGAAAATATTCTACAATTCTTACTGTTATTGCTTTTCCAAGGAATATTGCACCGGGATTTTTATCTGATATAACTAATATTCAGGGTGTTAAAATTGCTATTAAACATATTCCTATTCAATTTAGTGTTTTACAAAAAATGCTTAATAAAGAAATTGCTGATTTAAAAGTAAGATATCAAAGCGAAAAAGACCAAACAATGCAAGAAAGAATAAGACAGGATTATGAATCTTTGGAACAATTTATTCAAATGCTTGCTGCAACACAAGCTAGAATATTTGATTTTCAAATGCATTTAATGGTTACTGCTGATAATAAAGAAGAATTAGAACTTAGAAAAATTCAAGTTAGAAGTTATTTAGATGCAATGGGGATGCGTGCTGTTGCTTTAATGTTTGAACAAGAAAAAGCATTAAAGTCAATATTACCTATTTTCCCTCCACAAGATATTGAAAATAGAATTGGAACCCCAATTCCATCTGTTACTGTGGCTGCTATGTATCCATTTGTGTTTGATAGTATTAAAGACCCTGGAAATTCTACACTTTTAGGTGTTGATTTTTCTGGCGGTGTTATATTATTTAATCAATTCTTATATCAAATAAAGAAAGAAAATAATAGAAATAATGCTAATATTATTTTACTTGGTACAAGTGGAAGTGGTAAATCAACTGCTGCAAAAGTACTAATTAGAACTCATATTAGAAATGGTTTTAAAGTAGTATGTGTTGATCCTGAAGGTGAACTTGGTGATATGTGTTATTCTTTGGGTGGAGATTTCCTTGACTTGGGTAAAGGAGGAGAATTTGGTATGATTAATCCTCTTGAAATTGTTATTGATGCTGATGAAGAAGAAATAGCACAAGGATTAGGTTATACTGTTCTTACTAGAACACTTCAACAAGTAAAAGCATTTATGAAGTACTATTCACCAAGTATTGAAGATGATGTTTTAACAATGTTTAGTGATGTATTACAAGAAACTTATAAAAGATATAAAATAGATTATAATACTGATTTTACTAAATTGACAAGCGCTGATTATCCTACATTTGATGATGTTTATGCAACAATAAAAGGTCATTTAGTGGGCATGACTGATGCAACTCATGAAAGGGATGTATTAGAAAGACTTGAATTAAAAGTAAGGCCTTTAGTAAAAGAATTAAGATATTATTTTACTGGTAAAACTACTTTAAATATTGAAAGTGATTTTATTGTATTTAATATAAAAGAACTTATGAATAGTGATGAAAATATTAAAAATGCATTATTCTTTAATATCTTAAAGTATGCATGGGGATTATGTCTTGATAAAGATGTAAATACTGTTATGATGGTTGATGAAGCTCATGTATTACTATCTAGTCATAATGAACTTGGAGCTGAATTTTTAGCCCAAATTCAAAGAAGAAGTAGAAAATATAATACTGGTACAATAATTATAACTCAACAACCAACAGACTTTGCAGCTCCAAATATTATTACTCATGGTAAAGCAATATTTGATAATGCATCATATTACTTAGTAATGGGACTTAGAAAACAGGCTGTTGATGATTTATCAAAATTAATAGATTTAAATGATAATGAAAAAGAAGCAATAAAATATTATAATCAAGGGGAAGCATTATTTATATGTGGTAATAAGAGAATGAAAATTCAAGTAGTTATTACTCAAGAAGAACTAGATTCATTTGGTTCAGGTGGAGGTTATTAATTTATCCTCTTTTGAGGTGGTTTTATGCAATCAGATAATATTATAGAAAAAGCTCGACAATTAGGCTTAAATACTGGAAATAGTAGTTCTAGTGCTGACAACTTGAGAACAATTGCTTCTCAAGTTGGTTTGAGTGAGTTTAATTCTATGTATGATTTAAATAAATTAGAAAATATACTTGACCAAAGATTAAATGAAGCTCGTGATGCTGAAAAAGCTAATATTAGTGATATTGAACAGTTGGATAATGGCGGGCCAATTAGAAATGAAAAATTTGGTCAAAAGGAATATGATAAAGCAAAAAAAGATGGAGTTTATGATTCAAATCATTATAAAGCAAAACAACAAGAATTAGATAAAAAGGCCGAAGAGTTAAATCAAGAACGTCAAAAAAATTGGAAAATGAAAAATGGTGAAAACGGACCTGTTAAAGCTGATGGTTCTAACACTAAAAGAAAAAGTAAAATGGATAGAGTAATGGATAATCTTAATTATGCAAAGGCAAAAAAAGATGCTATTACTAATAAAATAGATGAAGCAAAAGCAAATACTTATAATGCTTTACATCCAGTCGAACATGCTAAAAACTTAGCTGAAAGTAAGGCTAAAAATGCAATAAATCAAGCTAAAAAACAAGTAGGTAATAAAGCAAAAATGGCTGCCAAAGCAGCTGGTAAAAAAATTGTTGCTTTTATAGCTGCTAATCCTTGGGTATTAATTGTCCTTGGAGTAATAATAGCTATAATAATTATTGTTTTAGTAGTGGCAAGTTCAAATAGTGGTTATGGACATTTTAAAGAAGAATGTAATTATAATTTAGCAACCATTAATCTTACTACATGTAATACTGAAGAGGTAACTAGTGTTGGGTTAAAAGATTATGTTATAGGAGTAACAAATCAGTTAATTTCGGGACGTAATTATTCTGATAACGCTATTCAAGCAATAATGATAATTGTTAAAACTAACGCTTTAGCTTATGGTGGATATGATAATACTTCAAAAATTTTAGAACTTGATACTTGTACTTATGATTATCAAAAAGTTTCAGATGAAAAATTAAATGAACTATATTCTGATATAGAAAACTATTTATATTTACCAAATAGATTTGATGATACTATTACTACTTTAGATAGTGATGTATCATTAGCACTAGATAATCATATTTTAAGACAGATAAATGAGTTATCTGATGAGTCTCTAACTACGATATTTGATAATATATATAATATTTCATCCCCAGATGAAAGTAGTACTAAAAATATATTTATTGGAGACTCTAGAATACATGGTATGAAAAATGCTGGTGTTATAAGTGATAAAAATAGTGTTTATGAAGATGGTCAAGGCTATGATTGGTTTGTTGAAACTGCTATTAATGAAGCAAATAATTTAATGACTTCATCTGGAAGATATAATATATTTATTTGGTTAGGGATAAATGATTTTTCGTTAGAATATGTTGAGAAGTATGCAGAACTTGCTAATAATGAATGGCATAAACATAAAATTTATGTAATGAGTGTTGGTCCTGTTGATGAGGAAAAGTCAGGTATTAAAAATAGTGATATAAGTGAATATAATGAAAAAATTGCAAATATGATTTCTAGTAAGAATATTTCAAATTTAAAATATTATAATATAAGTTATGATATATCTAATTATGACTCTACTGGATTACATTATAGTAATTCTGATTATAGAAAAATTTACGGAAAAATGTTTGGAAAATCTGGAAATAGTGGAAGTGGATATAGTTTATATAATTTAGCATCTTATTGTGAATTTGTGGAAACAAAACAAATAGACTATAAAAGTTCTTATTGTTCTACGAGTACATCTGATGCAAATCTTTTAACATTTATAAATACTTTAGAAGGTGTAACAGGTTATTGTGATAATAGTCAAGGATATATTGCTACAGATATTGGAGATGGAACTGTAAGTATTGGAGCCGGTATTACTAATCATAATTTAAGTAGTTCATCTGTTGCTAGTTATATTGAACAAAATAATTGGGATAGTTATTTTACTAAATCTAGTAGTGGATATAGAGTAAATGTTGGCGATTGTGTTCCTGTATCAGTTATAGATAAAATAAAAGTTTATTCATTAGATACCATATATGCTTCACCGATAGATGCTGCTGCAGCCAGTGTGGGTATTTCTTTAACTCAATTTCAAAAAGATGCTATAACATCATTTAACTATAATGTTGGTCCTGGATATACTGAAAAACTATTAAGTGTTTATGCAACGGACGGATATCAAGGGTTATGGGAATATATGAAGCAATTTACTAATCCTGAAAAGTTTTCTTCTACTCTAAAAAAGAGAAGAAAAGCTGAATTTGCTTTATTTGTAACTGGTGATTATACCGATGAAGGAAAATTTTATTCTCGAAGTCTAGGTGATTATGATAATTATGATTCTGAGGGTATAATGGCAAAAGAAGCAGAATGTAAGTTTGAATTTGGTGGTAATATAGCTAGTGGATTTGCAGTTCCGTTATCGTTTGAATCTGGTTTTGTTTGTACATCACCATTTGGTTATAGAATTCATCCAATTGATAAAACATCTAAATTACATTCAGGTATAGATTTGGGAGTTGCTCAAGGTACGCCTGTTTATGCATCAAAAGATGGTGTAGTTGAAAAAATATTAAATGATGTTACGGGTAGTACACCATCAAGTGGTAATATGGTTAGAATAAGACATGAAGATGGAATGAAAACAGATTATTATCATATGAAATATCATTCTGTCGTTGTAAATGTTGGTGATGAAGTAAGACAAGGTCAAAAAATCGGTGAAGTTGGTTCCACTGGAGCATCAACTGGAGCTCATTTACATTTTACAATTTTTGATATTTCAGGTAAATTAGTAGATCCATATAACTATATTGATTTGTCTCCGCTTGGAGATAAAGTAGCTAATTGTCATCGTTAAAGGAGGAATAATGAAAAGGGTAATTCTTTGTGTAATGTGCTTAATTTGTTTGACTGGTTGTGAAGTAAGTTATGATTTAACTCTTACTGAAGAAAGTATAAATGAAGTAACAAAGGTGTATACTGATATTTCTTTAAATGAAATGTACGGGGATGATTTGTTAATTAACTTTTTAAATAATTCTGTTAATACATATGAACCAATTTATTTTAATGATGAAAATTATGATTACTATGAAAGTGGTTATCAAAAAAATGTAAGATTTTATAATATAAATAATTATAGTAATGGAAATTATCAAGGACTTAATATACAAAATGTATTTAGTTTTGATGATTATTATAGATCTAATGCTGTTAAACAATGTTTTGAAGAATTAAATATTCAAAAAAGTAATAATATGTATTTGCTTAAAACTAGTAATAGATGTAATGTATTTGATACATATTCTTTATTAAATGAAATAAAAGTAACTATAAAAACTGATTTAGAAGTAATTTCAAGTAATGCAGATGTTGTTAATAATAATCTATATACATGGTTAATAAATAGAAATAATTATAATAATAAATCAATTAAAATAACTGTTAATACTGTTAAAGATGATTTAAGTGATTTTACTGGAGATAAAGATGATGTAATAGATAAAGATAATAATGATAATAAAAATGCTGATGTAAAAAAAGATACTAAAAAAAATAATGAATTATTAATTGCTATTGTTGTTATTTGTTTTGCTGGGGGATTATTTATTATAATTATGTTAAAAAAACATGTTAAATAATGTTATTTTGTTGTATAATAATAGGAAGGAATGAGGGAATGTTATGAAGTTTAAAGTAGAACCTAAAGATTTTATGTTATTTGTAATATATTGTGTATTATTATTATATTTATGTGCAATTGCAGTTTTAAATATTTCATCATTATCTGTTGATGGTACATTTTATGGATTATTACCTTTTAAGGCTTTTACTCCAGATTATATAGGTGCAACTTTAATTTTATTTATTATCGCATTAGTTGCAATATTCTCTACAGTTTCTTCTTATATTTTTAAAAGAGAAAAAGGGGAAGTGGGTATTGGTATTACTTTAAAGAAAAAATCTAGTGATGGTTATTCTAATTGGGCTAAAGAAAAAGATATAAAAGAACAATCGGGAGTAGAATGTGTGCATCCAACTGATGAAGTTGTTAATGCGGCAGGTATACCTTTAATTAATGACGGTAAAAATATTTGGGTTGATAACGGAGAGTATCATAACTTAGTAATTGGTTCTACTGGTAGTGGTAAAACTCAAACTATCGTTAAGCCTATGGTTAATTTACTTGCTAAAAAGGGTGAGTCAATGATTATTACTGACCCTAAAGGTGAAATATATAAATATAGTGCAAGTTATTTAAAAGAAAAAGGTTATAGAATTATTGTTTTAAATTTTAGAGAACCTCAAAGAGGTAATAGTTGGAACCCTCTTACACTTCCAAATAAATATTATAGAGCTGGAAATCAAGATAAAGCAATTGAATTATTAAATGACGTTGCTTTAAATATCTTGTATGACCCATCTAATAAAAGTGAATCTGATTTCTGGGAAAAGTCAGCAGCAGACTATTTTTCAGGGCTTGCTTTAGGATTATTTCAAGATGCTAAAGAAGAAGAAGTTAATTTAAATAGTATAAATGTAATGAGTACTGTTGGTGAAGAAAGATATGCAACAAGTAATTATATTAAAGAATATTTTGGTATGAAAGGTGAAAAGTCTAATGCTTATATGTTTGCCTCAAGTACTATTAATGCTCCGAATGATACAAAGGGAGGGTTGCTTGCAACATTTAGACAAAAGATAAGAAACTTCTCAACTGGGGAAGCTTTAAGCGAAATGCTTTCATATAGTGATTTTAATATGAAAGATATTGGTAATGGTAAGACTGCTGTATTTATGATTATTCATGATGAAAAGAAAACTTATCATCCATTGATGACCATATTTATTAAGCAATGTTATGAAACATTAATCGATGTAGCTCAAGAAAATGGTGGAAAACTTCCAGTTAGAACTAATTTTATCTTAGACGAATTTGCTAATATGCCACCTTTAAAAGATGTAGATGCTATGGTATCTGCAGCAAGAAGTAGAGATATTAGATTTACTTTTATTATTCAAAACTTTGCACAACTTAATGATGTATATGGTGATAATGTTGCTGAAATTATTAAAGGTAACTGTGGTAACTTAGTTTATTTGATAAGTACTGAAATGAAAGCTTTAGAAGAAATCAGTAAAATGTGTGGAGAAGTAAAAGTTACTGATGAAAAAGATAAAAATGCAACTAGGCCTTTAATAACAATAACTGACTTACAAAAAATGAAGTTATTTGAAGCAATAATTATAAGACTTAGAACTAGTCCATTTAGAACTAAATTAGAACCAGATTTTAAAATGGAATGGGGTATTGAAAGAAAAGAAGAAGAATATCCAACTAGAATGAAACATGAAGTAGAAATGTTTGATTTAAAGAAATTTGTAACTGAAGAACGAAGTAAAAAAATGGCTCAAAATGGGGAAATACATGATAACAATCCATTTAAACCTATGGATTTTGGAATGTCTTCATACAATCCATTTGGAATGCCATCTGCAAATAGTGGATTTAAACCCAATCCTGGTGGTTTAAGTAATATGGATATAGATAGTATGCTTAAAGATTTAGATGAAAAGTTTAAAGAATTAGATCGTCAAGAAGAAGAGCAAAAGAAAAAAAATATGGAAACTAAATCTGATGATAAATTATTAGAAATAAAAAATGAAGTAAAAGAAGATCCATTGATTAATATAAAAGAAGAAAATCCTAAAATAAATGTTGATGCAGATAGTAAGGTAATTGCGGATAATGTTGTATCAGATGATGAATTTTTTGATGATTTCTTTGGAGATAGTGATGAATAAAGCTCTGATGTTCAGAGCTTTTTTTGTGGTTTTTTGTAATGTTTTGATATGTTTTGTCGAAACTCTTGCAACCTCATTTTTCTTGTGTATAATAGGCAAGAAGAAAGGAGGGATGGTTGATGAAAGTGAAGGTTAGAGAGCTTTATATGAGAGATAAGGTAGTTAAGAAATTGTTTACTTCTTTTAGTGGTTATCAATATTTAGCAAGAATAGTATGTGAAGTTTTGGATTTGCCAAGTGAATTATTTAGTTTTCAAATATTTCATCCAAATGTTGGTGTTAATGAAAATGTAGTTAATAGCGAAGTGAATTTAATTATCGAAGATAATGCAGCAATAGTAAATATAGAAATTAATACAAGTAATTCTAGAAGTATTCAAAATAAAAACACAGCATATTTTTGTCATCTAATACTAAAACAAATAAAAACATCAAAGGATTATGATAAGGTACTAAAGAAAGTTTATCAGATAAACTTAAATTCTTATGATGTATCACATGAAGAGAGATTTGTAACAAGAAGTAGATTAATAGATGTTGAGACGAAAGAAGAAGTACATCCAATATTAGAAATAGTAGATGTATATCTTGCCAAAATCATAAAAACTGATTATACTATAGTTAAGGAAAGAAAGAATTCATTAGAATATTTATTATATTTGTTAGTATGTAATGATGAAAGGATCCTTAGAGAAGTATATGAAGGAGATAGTCTTATGGAAAAGATGGTAGATGAAGCAAAAGAATTAACAGATAATTTTGATTCATTATTATATTATGATTATGATGAGTTAAAGAAGCAAGAAGCATATGAACTTGGTGAAGCAAGTGGTGTTGAACAAGGTGTTGAGCTAGGAATAGAACAAGGCATAGAACAAAATAAAGTTGAAATAGCTTTAAATATGCTTAGAGAAAATACTAACAGTGATTTTATTTGTAAAGTTACTGGATTATCTTTAGATGAAGTTGAAAAATTAAGAAGGGAACTATAATGTTCCTTTTTTAGGTATTTATAATTAGAAAGTTTAAATTCTTTTCATACATTATAGTGTGATTTGTATGAAAAGAATTTCGTTTAATGATTTTAATCCTAGTATGGGAATACTTATAGATGTTCAACATCCCGCTGACTTTAAATTAAATCCTACATCTGGAGCTGTTAATATTTATGCTGATAAATTGCTTATGGATAGTAAACATTATTTAAACCCTGGGAATAAATATTATATTATTTGTAATAAAGGCATTTTAAGTCGAAAAGTTGTTGCTATGTTAGAATATCTAGGTTATGATGTAACACAAGTTTTAAGATAATTATGTATTTTTATATTTTTGTGGTATACTATTAATGTGGTATATTATGAGTGAATTATTTAATAGTTTTTATAATTTTATTATGAGTACAATAGATTCTTTAGGAGTATATGGTCCATTATTTGGGTCATTATTAATTATATTTGAAAGTATAATTCCTCCGTTACCTTTATTTGTATTTATAACAATTAATTTTGTGGCTTTTGGAAAAGTGTTTGGTTTCATTATTTCTTGGATTTGTACTTGTATTGGTTGTATTTTATCTTATTTTCTTGTTAAAAAATTATTTAGAAATTGGATTGTAAATAAAATAAAAGATGTAAACTTGCTTACTAAATGTATGAATTACATTGAAAATTTAAGTTTAACACAAGTTACAGTGATATTATCCATTCCTTTTACACCAGCTTTTATGGTAAATATTGCTGCAGGCTTATGTAATATGAATTTTAAAAAGTTTTTAATAGCTATTTTAATTAGTAAATTATTTTTAGTATATTTCTGGGGAGTAGTAGGTACTGGTTTATTAGAAAGTTTTCATAATCCAAGTAGTATTATTACTGTTATAGTTATGGTTGTTATTGCATATATATTAAGTATTGTAATAAAAAAAGTATTTAAAATTGATTAAATACTTTGAAATGATTTTCTTATTAGTAATAATTCACTTTTGGAAATGTCAATAGAGCTTAAAGTTTCTTTAATGTCTATATTAAAGATTTTTTTTATTAGTTCAAAACTTTCTTCATTTAAACTTAGATGATTTTCTTGAATAAACTTTCGTATGCTTTCTAGTAAAGTTTCAATTTTTTTATTTGGATTTTCAATTATTTCTTTTTTTTCTTCTATTATAATTTTATACTCTAATAATGGATTTGTGGCATTTCCTATTCTTTCTAAGGTAACTTGGGCTTTTTGATAATATTTTATACAATAAGGATTAAATAATATTAATGTGCTTACTACATATGGTAAAATTTGATTTAACATATCTTTATCTAAATTATGTTTTAATTTGTTAAAATTTATATAAACACCATCATAATGTTGAGATAGTTTTTCAAAATCTATCCAGTCGTTGTGAGGAAATTTTTGTTTTAAATATTCTATGTCTTCTTTTTTTGATATTTCAAATATTTGGACATCATCTTTTAAAGTTATGAAACATGCTGGTAAGTTATATGGATCATTTGAATTTTTATAATAAAGCATATAAGAGTTAACACATAAAAAGTCTACCCATTCATTATAACCTGTGTATAGTTTGTTATGTGGAGTTGCCCAGATTCCTCCGTATGGTTTTGGGCCAGACTTATTTTCAATATTTTGAAATAAATCTGTAGATATTTTATTTGTTCCAACTGTCAAATAATTCATAAGTATCCCCCTTTGGATAGGATATATTATAACATAACTTTTATAATTTGCAAAACTAAATTACTTATAGTATAATTAATTATCATGGAGTGTAGATATGAAAAAATTTTTAGATAATTATTTAGATAAGTGTATTAGTATAATATTAATAGTAACTATTGCTATATTGATTAATAAAGTAGTTGATAAATTAATAGATAGAACTATTAGAAGAAAAAGAAAAAAGAATGTAACAACACTATTAATGTTTATTAAAAAAGTTAAAAAATTAATTATTTATTCTTTAATGCTGTTGATGATTATGGGCCAATTTGAAACGTTTCATAAGTTTTCTGTAACTTTGTTATCTGGATTAGGAATTGGTTCAGTTGTTTTGGGACTTGCTGCTCAAGAAAGTTTAAAGAATTTCTTTGGAAGTTTTGCTTTAGTTATTGGTGATGCTTTTGAGGTTGGAGATTTTATTGAATGTACTTCTTTAGGTGTTAGTGGTACAGTTGAAGATATTACAATGCGACATACTATTATTAGAACTATTAATAATAGAAGAATCATAATTCCTAATAGTCAATTAAATTCATATACGATTGAAAATTTTAATTATTCTGATAACGAAAATATGAAACTTGTGGATTTTACAATATCTTATGAATCAGATGTTGATAAAGCAATGAATATTATTAAAGAAGAAATGAAAAAGATGTATCATCCAAACCCAAAAGGGAAGAATAAAGATGTGGAATTTCCAAAGGTTAGAGTGGCTAGTTGGAATGATTCATCATTAACTTTAAGAGCATGGGTTTGGGGTAAAGATAATAGTGAAACATTTGAAAATATGTATAATTTAAATTATATAATTAAAAAAAGATTTGATAAAGAAGGAATAGAAATACCTTATCCACATGTAGTTACTATAAAAAAATAGTTTACATTAATTTGTAAATTGTTTTTTTTGTGCTGTTGTTTTGTTATAAAAAGTGGTATACTTTATTATAGTAGAGGAGAATTTTATGAGAGCGTGTGCAATTAAAGATGTTAAACAATTTGAAATTAAAGAAATAAAAGAACCAGTTGCAGATGGTAAAAAAGTAATTATTGATGTATTAAAATCTGGTATTTGTGGTTCTGATATTCATAATTGGGTTAATGGAGAACCTAAAGGCTTAGTAATGGGACATGAGTTTTGTGGCCGTGTTGTAGATCCTGGTGATAGACTTGATTTAGAAGTTGGAGATAGGGTAACAGCACTTCCAATCTCCCCATGTGGTGAATGTGAAGCTTGTCGTAAGGGAGAAGTTCAATATTGTAGCAAAACATGGAGTGAAGCTGTGGGACTTTCAATTGATAATCCGGGAGGTCTTACAAGTCGTATTGCTGTTCGTAGTGATATGGTTATTAAAGTGCCTGATGATATGAAAGATGAAGAAGTGGCAATGGTTGAACCAACGGCGGTTGGACTTCATGCAGCTCATTTAGGCAGAATTGCTGTTGGTGATGATGTTTTAGTTATCGGCGGTGGAATTATTGGTTTAGTTAGTGCAATGTTTGCTAAACTTGAAGGTGCTAGTAGAGTAGTTGTTACGGAAACTAATGAAGAAAGAGGTAAGAAAAGTGTAAAGCTTGGTGTTGCCGATGAATGGTATAATGCCTTAGATCCAGATTTAGTTCCAAAGATGATGGAAAAAACTCATGGTGGGTTTGATGTTGTAATTGAATGTGTTGGTAATAGTGCTGCTGTTAATAGTGCAATTACGATGGTTAAACCCGGTGGTATTGTAGTATTAGTTGGTGTTGCAACAGATGCAGTGCCTACTTATACAGTAATGGCAGTTATGAAAGAACTAGTTTTACAAGGTGCTATTGCCTATACATATGATGAATTTAAATCATGTATTGATTTAATTGCTGATAGAAAACTTAATGTTATGAAATTTGTTGATGATATTGTGCCTTTAGATGGTGTTCAAAAAGCATATGAACGTTTAACTAGTGGTAAAGACTCAGCAGTTAAAATAATTGTTGATCCAAATAAATAAACCTAACTTTAACCGTTAGGTTTTTATATACATAAAATAAAGTAGGGTGTTGTAATGAAAGATTTAGATATAACTGTTTTAGTAAATAAAGATAATTTATTAGATAGAAATTATGTTCCTTTTGAGATGTATGTTGTAGATGAAAATGAAAATAATTTTCATCAATATAAAGATGCTAGTTTAAAACCTATGTTTAGAAAGGATATAAAAAGATATATTGACAAATTACTTAAAGATGCACATGCATTGGGTTTACCTTTGATTGTGGATAGTGGTTATCGCAGTTATGATTATCAGCAAGTTGTTTTAAATGCCTTAATTAAAGAAAAAGGAAATGATGCTTATAAATTAGTAGCACTACCTGGAGCTTCCGAACATCAAACTGGATTAGCAGTAGATTTTGCATATTATGAAAATGGTATATATAATGATGATGTAAAAGAAGATGATAATGAAGCAATTTGGCTAAAAAATAATTGCTGGAAATATGGTTTTATCCTTAGATATCCGAAAGGAAAGGAAAATATAACAGGTTATAATTTTGAGCCTTGGCACTTTAGATTTGTGGGGCTTGAATTAGCTAAAAAAATATATGATGAAGATTTAACTTTGGAAGAATATTATAAGAATTCTAATATAATTTTATAGTGATTAAATAAGTCGTTTAAACTTAGTTTGGCATTAGCACTTGATGGACTAGGTAAATAAAAAACTTTAATATTTAATGAATTATTTTTAATAAATGTCTCATATGCTTTTTTTCCAGTTATAAATATCGCATTAATATTTGTGTTATTTATTATAGGAAATAAATCATTTAATGTGTAGTTTTTTATTGAACTATCACTAGATTTTTTTATGTCAACACTCTTAAAAACATCAAATAGTGCAATATGATTTTTATGTAAAAAAGTTATTTTTTCTTCATTTGTAGTTAATTTAGCATTAAAAAGTATTTCAAATATTTTCCAAAATCTGTTTGTGGGATTGGCATAATAAAAATTTAATTCTCTAGATTTAATACTTGGTATACTACCTAATATTAGTATTTTAGAATTGTTATTATAGATAGGTTTTAAAGAATGATTAACTTTCATAAAAAAATACTTCCTTTCAGAAGTATTTTACACTTATTTCATTAAATCTTCAATAGAAGTATCTAGAATAATAGATAAAAGAACAATCTTTTTTAATGGAATTTTTTTGGTTGAGTCATTATCACTTTCAAATCTTTTATAATGAGTATGGTTATAATCTAATAATGCTGCAATATTTTCTGTAGTATAAGGATTTATTGTGCTGTTAGCGTAATTCTTTTTAAACTCCTTATACTTTTCCTTTCTTAATTTTTTAATGTTTTTACAAATTCTGTTGTATAAGTCATTATTGTTGCATTTTGAAATTTTTTCTTGTAATTCTTGATAACTATAAATTGCCATATATTTACACCTCAGATATATTATCCCATGAATATAATAATTTACAAGCCACTTATTGACACAATTTGCGTAAAATTGTTATTTTTTTATACAAATTTTAGATAGATTATGCTATACTATCAAAGTGGAGGAATTATGAAGGATAAAATTGAGTTATATTGTGAATTAAGTCATAAACTTGCTATGGATCACTTAATTGAAAGATTTTGTTTTGAATTAGAAGCTAACAGAGTTTTATTTAATGAAAATGATATTAGTTTAGAAGTTTTAATTAATGAATGTAGAAATAGTGAGGTTTTTAGTGATAAAGAGTATAGGTATGCGTATAAAAAAAGTAAAATGATGTTAAGTAAAAGAAATTAGTTCTTTTTTTATTTTGTGGAATGTTTTATAATTTTAGTATGAAAAAGAAAAGTAGTTTTGTATTTATTTTAAGTTTAATACTTATGATAATATTTTATGGTTATAATTATTTAAATAAAGAAAGTTTAGCATTACCTTCGGAAGTTAGTGTACCTAAATTTAATGGTTATTATTATATTGAAGTTAATGGAAATGTACCTTTATTTAGTGATGATATTGATACACGTAAGTCGTTTGAAAATTATAGTGAACTTGATAGTTTAGGAAGAGCTGGTGTAGCTATTGCTAATATTGGTAAAGATTTAATGCCTACGGAAAAAAGGGGTTCAATTGGAATGATTAAACCTAGTGGGTGGCATACTGTCAAATATGATATTATAGATGGTAAATATTTATACAATAGATGTCATTTAATTGGATACCAATTGACTGGGGAAAATGCAAACCCTAAGAATTTAATTACTTGTACAAGGCAGATGAATACTAAGGGAATGCTTGATTTTGAAAATAAAATTGCTGATTATATTAAAGATACTGGTAATCATGTTTTATATCGAGTTACTCCGATATATGAGGATAATAATTTGCTAGCAAGCGGGGTAACTATTGAAGCAAAATCTGTTGAAGATAATGGTAAAGGTATTTTATTTAATGTTTTCGTTTATAATATTCAAAATGGAATAGAAATTGATTATAAAACGGGAGAAAGTAGTTTAAAAGAGTAAAAATTAAACATAATAAAAGAAGGAGTGATAATAAATGTTTAATGAAAAAGTTGCAGTAATTACTGGTGGAGCAAGTGGTATTGGACTTGCAACAGCTAAAAAGTTATTAGGTGAAGGATCTAATGTTGTACTTGTTGATTGGAATCAAGATGTGAGTGACATTGCCAAGAGTTTAAGTAATAATTGTATAGGTATTAGATGTGATGTATCAAGTGATACTGATGTTCAAAAATGTGTAAATGAAGTTATAGAAAAGTTTGGACATATTGATTATTTGGTTGCTAATGCTGGTATTGGTGGTGGACCAAATAAGGCTCATGAAGTTAGTGTTGATGAATGGAATAAAGTTATTGGAGTTAATCAAACAGGCATATTTTTAATGAATAAGTATGTTATTGGTGAAATGCTTAAAACTGGTGGAGGTGCTATTGTTAACACTTCATCTATGTATGGCTTAGTAGGTACAACAATGAGTTTTGCATATTCTGCTAGTAAAGGTGCTATTAATCAAATGACTAGATCTTTAGCATTAACTTATGCTCGAGATAATATTAGAGTAAATGCTATAGCGCCGGGATATGTTGATACACCAATTTTAGCAAGTGTACCAAAAGAAATGAAAGATGCTATGGCTAATCAGCTTCCAGTTGGAAGACTTGGCGAAGATACTGAAATTGCTAATTTAATTTGTTATTTATTAAGTGATAATGCAACATTTATAACCGGAGCTATTGTACCAATTGATGGAGGTTTTACTGCTCAATAATAATGAGAATGTTGGTATCCAAAAGTAAAACAATACTATTTTTAATTATAAAATATTAAGAATTATTAATAATTTTTAATATTTTTTCGTATACTAGGAAAGTTATGCTTTTTTTGTAATTGAAAGTCTTGATATATGTCCAAACAGATATTATAATTAAATCATTCAAGAACTTGTTTAATGAATACTTATAAAGAGAATTGATTGAAAAAACTTTTGGGTGTACTAGATATATTTATAATATTTTTTTTGCAGAACGAAATAAAAAAGTTGAGTGACGATATCCGAAGTTGGTCTGTGGAGAAACTTAAGGTTTTAGTAAAACAGAAAAAGTGTTACCACGAGGTAACACTGATATTTGGAATTCGTTAGAAATTTAAGTATAGTTCTAGAATTTTTGCTAATTAAATAGTATAATTAAGATAGATATTATTTAGTGAGGTGTTTTATGCAAAAAAGAATTAATGTGCAAAAAATGATTAAAATGGCTTATAAGGAAACTAAAAGAAGTTCTTTAGCTATATATTTAATTCTTAGGTTTTTAGTTATAGTTTGTATGATTTTACAAATAATAAGAGGAGATTTAAATAATGCTTTATTATGTTTATTATCATTAGTTTTATTATTTGCACCATTATTTATTCAAAATAAATATGAAATTACCTTGCCAGACGGTTTAGAAATAAGTATTTATTTGTTTATATTTTCTGCGGAAATCCTTGGCGAAATTAATAATTTTTATGGTATTATTCCTCATTGGGATACTTGTTTACATACAATAAATGGATTTTTAGCAACTGCTGTTGGTTTTTCTTTAGTTGATTTATTAAATAAAAATAGTAAAGATATTAATTTATCACCGTTTTATCTTTGCTTAGTGGCTTTTTGCTTTTCAATGACCATTGGTATTTTATGGGAATTTTTTGAGTATGGTTGTGATAAGTTTATGAAATTTGATATGCAGAAAGATACTCTTATTACTAATATTTCATCAGTTTATTTAAATCCTGATAATGTGAATAAACCTATTATTGTTGATAATATTGGAAAGACAGAAATTTTTGATATAGATGGTAAGTTATTGTATGCTGTTGATGGTGGTTATTTGGATATAGGATTAAACGATACTATGAAAGATTTATTTGTTAATTTTATTGGAGCTTTAGTTTTTAGTATTTTTGCATATATTGGTCTTAAAAATAATAAAAAAAGTTCTGTTGTTAAAAAATTTGTTCCCACAAAAGAAAAACGAAAAATAGCCGAGTCTGTAAAAAATAGTTTGGAGATTTAAAAGAAAGGATATATTATGGCTTATATTGAATTTAATAATGTTTTTAAAGTTTATAAAATGGGTGAGGTTGAAATTAACGCACTTTCAAATACTTCTTTTAAAATAAATAAAGGAGAATTGGTTTGTATTTTAGGACCTTCTGGTGCTGGAAAAACTACATGTTTAAATATTTTAGGTGGTATGGATAATTTAACTAGTGGTGAAGTTTTTGTTGATGGAAAATGTGTTAATAAACTAAATGGTAAAGAATTAATTAAATATCGTAGAAATGACATTGGTTTTGTTTTTCAATTTTATAATTTAATTCAAAATTTAACAGTTATTGAAAATGTAGAATTAGCTACTCAATTATGTAAAAATTCATTAAAACCAGATGAGATTTTAAATAAAGTGGGTCTTAGTAATAGAAAAGACAATTTTCCTGCCCAACTTAGCGGTGGAGAACAACAAAGAGTTGCAATTGCTAGGGCGATTTGTAAAAATCCTAAATTATTGTTATGTGATGAACCTACTGGTGCGCTTGATTATATAACTGGTAAACAGATACTTAAATTACTTCAAGATACTTGTAGATTAGAACATATGACGGTAATAATTATCACTCATAATTCTGCAATTTGCCCAATGGCTGATAAAGTTATTAAATTTAAAAATGGAGCAGTAAGTGATGTTATTATTAATAAAAAACCTATGGATATAAAGGATATTGAGTGGTAATATGAAAACTATGTTATTTAAACATATTTTTATGAAAATAAAGCAAAACTTTAAAAGGTTTTTATCTTTATTATTTATGGCTCTTCTGGGTATTGGTTTTTATGCTGGGATTGAAGCTTGTAGTCCTGATATGCTTAAAACATTAGACAAATTTTATGATGATAATGATGTTTATGATATTATGATTTTATCTAATTTAGGACTTAATAATAAAGATGTTGACAGTTTATCTGAAATTGATGGTATTGATAAAGTTGTAGGTTCATATGAAAAAGATACATATTTAAAACTTAATAATGAACAATTTGTAATTAAAGTACTAGGGTTAAGTGATAATATTAATAAAGTTTATTTAGAGGATGGAAGGTTACCTCAAAATAATGAAGAAATTGTTGTTGAAAAAAAGATGGTTCTTGATAATAATTTAAGTATTGGTGATTATATTAATATTTTGGGTGGAGATAAAAAAATAGTGGGTACTGTTATAAGTCCTTTGTATTTTTCTACTGAAAGACCTAGTACCAATTTAGGTAGTGGTAAAGTCAATTATTATGCTTATACCTTGAGTGATTTATTAAAAAATGATTATTATAGTGTTGTGTATGTAACAATTAATGATACTGCAGATATGCTTACAAATAGTAAAGAATATAAGAAATCTATTAATGATTTTGTAAAAAAAATTAATGTTGTTAAAAAAAATAGAGAAGAAGAAAAATATGATGAATTATATAATAAATTAATTTCTGATAGTAAATTATATGGTGTTGATATTAACGAAGATGAATTAGTTAAACCACATTGGTATGTATATGATAGACTTGATAATAATTCTTATAAAGAATTAATAAATGCTAGTGATAATATTAAGAATCTAGGTAATGTGTTTCCTTTAATATTTTTTGGTATCGCAATATTAGTTAGTCTTATTTCTATGATGAGGATGATTGAAGAAGATAGAACTGAAAATGGAACTTTGAAGTCGCTTGGCTATAATAATTTTTATATTATTTTAAAATATGTTATTTATTCTTTATTAGCTACTATTGTTGGAGGAATTCTAGGAGTTTTTATAGGTTCATATTTGATTCCATATGTTATTTGGAATATATATAAAAAGATATTTTATATACCTATATTTTTATATTCTATTAATGGTGTATATAATATGCTTGGTTTTTGGATTTGTATATTATGTATTAGTGGTACTGCCATTATCATTTGCATTTATAATTTAAAAGATGTGCCTGCTAATTTAATGCGTCCAAAAGTACCTAAATCTGGTAAGAAAATTTTATTAGAAAAAATACCTTTTATTTGGAGAAAACTTAAATTTTCTGATAAAATTACTGTTAGAAATATTTTTAGATATAAATCTAGAGTATTAACTACTATATTTGGTATTGCTGGTTGTACTGCTTTAATTTTAGCTGGTTTTGGATTAAAAGATTCTATTAAAAATATAAGTGATTATCAATTTAATAATATATTTAAATATGATAAAATGATGGTTATAAATGAAAATAATGAGCACACTAGTTTAGTAAATAAAATTAAGAATGAAGATATTGTTAAGAATGTTGTTTTAGTTAATTATCAAAGTATTAATGTTTTAAAAGGTGATAATAAACAAGATGTATTTTTGATAGTACCAGATGAATTTAATAAATTAAATGATGTTATTTCTTTAATGGATTATAAAGATGAAAATAAAATATATAGTGAATTAATAGATGATACTTGTGCTATTAGTGAAAAAACAGCCAAGATTTTAAATATAAATATTGGAGATTATATTAATATACTAGATAATGATAATAACACTTATAAAATAAAGGTTTCTTATATAGTTAAAAATTATATTAATCAGTATATGTATATATCTAAAAATACTTATAATAATTTGTTTGGTAATTATAAAGTTAATTCATTATTAATAGATTTAAATAAATATAATATTAAAGAAAGTAATGATTTTGATAGTAAATATATTTCTAGTAAAGATGCTATTTCTATTGTTAATAATCTTGATGTAAAGGATGTTTTAAATGATATGTTATCATCGATTGATTCTATTGTGGCTATTTTAATTATTGCTGCAGCAATGCTAGCTTTTGTTGTTTTATATAATTTATCTAATATAAATATAAGTGAAAGAAAAAGAGAAATTGCAACATTAAAAGTATTAGGTTTTTATGTAAGTGAAGTTGATAAATATATAAATAGAGAAACTATTATATTAACTATATTAGGAATTCTTTTTGGTTTAAGTTTTGGTTCTTATTTATGTCATTATATTATTTCTACATGTGAACCTGATTATTTATTGTTTGATAGACATGTATTTTTATTAAGTTATGTTTTTTCTGCTTTAATTACAATTATATTTACTATTATTGTAATAATTGTTACTCATTTTAATTTAAAGAGTATTAATATGGTGGAATCTTTAAAGAATGTGGAATAGTTATGCAGGTTATATAAAAAAAATATTTAAATTTATAGTTTTTGGGAAAGAAATAATCATAAAATTGGTGAAATGAAATTTACAACACAAGGATCAGATACAGAAATCTATAATTATATTATTGCATTTTCTGTTAATGATAAATTAAGATTAGTTAATTTTAATTGTACTAATGAACAAATGAGTGAATGGCAAGAAGTTAGTAAATTTATTATGGACTCAATAGTGTTTGAGTAATATAGGAGGAGAAATGAAAATGAAAAAGAAAAAGAAATTATTTGTGATTTTACTTTGTGGAGTTATGATTTTAGGACTTGCAGGGTGTAGCAATCCAGTTAGTGATTCTAAAAAAGAATTAGAAGATGCTAAAAATGATTTAGAAGAAACTTATAAAAAATATGGATGGGTTGAGAAAGAAACTGTAAATACTATTCTTGCTAAATTTAATACTGAAATAATGGATGGTGGATTAAATACACCTGCTAGTGATGATTATATGGTTGTGGATAATGGTAAATATTGGTTTGCACTAACTAATGATGTTGCATTCTACCTAAAACCAGTTGAATCATCTGGAAATAAAGAAAAAGATATTCTTTATATGAGTGCTATTTATATGGATAATGATAAGTATGATGAAATTACTGCTATAAAGTATACAAAACTTTTGATTAAAGCCAACAATGAAGAAATTACTGATTCTGAAATTGATGAATTGTTAAAAGAAGCCAAAGAAAAATCTTTTGCTAAAGAAATAGCTAATAATGGTAAAGGTATTTCAGTAGGAATCTCAAATGCCAATGACCATTATGAATATCAAGTTATTAGATTATATAAATAATCATAAATTACAATTTATAATTGAGATTAGTTTGAAATATAACTAGTCTTTTTATTTTAAAAGAAGAATCTATTTGATGTCTAGGTTAGATAAGAATTTTCATCCATGGTGGACAAAACTGTTTAACATAATGTAATAAGTTAATATAAAGAATTAATATACCAATAATATAAAAAATAATTTAAATTAGTATAAATACTTTTAAATCAAGTATTAAGTTGGTACTTTACTTGTTTTAAAAATATTTTTATATAGCCGTGTTTTCATCTGAACTTCTTATATTTGATAAATTAATAGTGATTATTCCGAGTTCTAATTTGTTACTTTTAAAGTTATTATAGTATTATTCTTATTGTTTTTTTCTATCTCGTTAGTTGTAAAAGATAAATTAGTAAAGTCTTTATTTGATATAACTCCATAATAATTAATATCATACATTTCTTTTAATTTATTAACATAATTTTCTATTTCAATTCTAGTTCTAAAACCAATATGTGCTACAGGTATAGGAAATTTATCCTTATCCGTAAACATAAATAAATCAAACGGTATATCATAATTATTATGATAATAATTAAGTTATAATAAAATATGTTTCTTAAAGTTAATTTTTTATTTCTATGTCATCAATATATTTAAATTGAACTATTATTTGTAATTAGAGTAGTATTTGTAAATCTACCAATTATTTCATTTTTTTTTTTAGTTTATTACTTATTTTTAATTCTTTTGTTTCTATATTTAACATAAAAAAGTGCTCCTTTACATAACAAAAAAACTAACTATTTCTAGTTAGCATTTATTACTCTCAGAAGTAAATTTTCCGAGTTTTCTATCAATCTGGAGCAGGTGATGAGAATCGAACTCACGTCAGGAGCTTGGAAGGCTCTTATTCTACCATTAAACTACACCTGCATTTCGCGATTACTTATTCAGTATAGCAAATTTTTTTTAATAATTCAAGCTTTCCAAGATAAAAAGTATAAAAAATGCGTATTTTTAATAAGAAAACACTCTTTTAAGGGTATTTTCTTGTTAAAATAGCTAATTTTGTTTGTTCAATTCCTCTTTGATATTTACTTTGTTTAGTTGATTCTAAATGAAATCTTTCTTGAACTAATCTATCTATTTCAATTAAAATATTTGGATCTGAACCTTCTTTTAATTCAATTTCAAGCATATGTTCTAAAGCTTTATTATCATAAATAACCGTGTCAAAAGCTATTATTACACAATTTTTATTTTTAGTTAATGTTACTTCTTGTCTGTGATTATTTATTTCTAAAACTGGAAAAGGACAAATACTTTTTAGATTATATTGCAAATTGTTAAATCTATTTATTAAGTCTGTAAATGAGTTTTCTGTTAGCGGTTTTTCAATTTCTAAACGTTTAGTATATATATCGTTATTATCAATTGGATATTTAAATGTTCCTTTAATTGAGCCTTTGTTTGTTTTTCTAATTCTAAAAGATCCACCATTTTTTAATAAATCTTTGTTTGGTGTATCAAAATAAGAATCTTCGTTAATTACAAACTTTATATTGGTAGCTTCAAAGCCATTGGCTCTTAAATATAAAATTAAATCGGATAAATCAAAATAGTTTTTTACTAAATATTTTAATTCCATTTCTGTTGGTTCATTCATTTTGTAGTTACTCCTTCTTTTATTAATAATTTTTCTATTTCTTTCCAACTGTCAGCTCTTTTTATTCCTTGTTTTTTTAATTCTTCTTCGCTAATTTTTTTGTTGTGAAATGCTGTAAATAATATTTTTGTATTAGCACCATCTAAATTATCTAATCTATCATCGATTTTGATATCGCAATTTAATACTGATTTATTTCCTAAGAAAATAAAGTTGTGAGGGTTAATAAATGGAAATGTTTTTTTTAAAAAGTCATATTTTTGAGGTAATAAAAAAGATGTGTCATCTAATATTTCAGGTATAATGTAAGAGGTGCCAATAAATATTTCATATTCTTTACTTAGTTTTTCTAAAACTTCATATACATCATCTATTAAATAGCAATAATCGTACATGTTATAATTTTGAAACCATTTAAAAAACTTATCTTTGTCTGGAATGATATTTTGCATATAAAATTCATCAAAATCATTTTCGGTATAATTAGTATTTAAATATTTGTTGATAAGGTGTAAGAATCCACCAGTAGTAATACAATCATCCATATCAACCATTATTCGTTTTTTCATTTGTGGCCTCCATATAAAATACATATTTTATTTTAACATAAAATATGTACTTTGTCTTTAAAAATTAAACATTATCCATTCAGGTTTAAATATAAGAAGTATTCCCATTAAAACCATTATTATTCCTCCGATTAGATGAACATATTTATTATATTTTGTACTTATACCTTTGGCTTCGAATGCTTTTATTGATAGAAATAATACCACAATATCATCTATTAAGTAAAATAAAATATAGATTAATAAATAGGTTATTTTAAGAAATCCGTGGATATTATTTATAGATAATATTTCTAAGAATATTGTAGGAAACCCAAGGGAGCAAGCCATTTCAATTAAATTAACTGATGTTGCTAATATAATTGTTCCTCCGAACATTAATAAAGTGTTTTTGTTATTTAAAATATTGTTTATTTTAGTTATTATTGTTTTTCTTTTTTCTTTTTTTACAACGTGACATCCAGTTTCTTTTCTAGTTTTTATATAAGTATAAAGGTTATATATTCCTAGAACTATAGCTAAAATAGCAATTATGTTTCTTATATAAGCAATAGTAGTTAAATCTAATATGAAGCCTATTCCTAACATAGATAGAAAATAGATTATACCAGAGGTTATAATAAATGTTAAACAAACTATTAACATTTTTTTCTTATCTTTAATTGATATACACATATTAATTAAAAGAAGTAAAATCCACATTGCACATGGATTAAATCCATCTATGAAACCTAATATTATTGCAATTAAAATAATACTAGCATTTTTGGCTTCAACTTTACCTAATATTGGTATTGTATAAATATTATCTGTAGTTGTATTTTCATTTAAGTATGAGTCTATCGTATTTTCTATTCTTTCATTGAATGATTCGTCATAGCCTAAAAAAGTTTTAGATCCTATAATAGTAAAGGGAACTCCCTGACTATTTTCTTTTAATTCTTTTTTTAAACTTTTCATTATTTCATTGTTAGTTTTATTTTCTGTAACCTCATAAGTATAGATATTTATTTTATCTTGATATTTTTCTTTTAAAGTTTCAAAATATTTTTCTTCTTTTTGACAATGAGGGCATATTTTACTATAAAATAAGTATATATTTACTTTGTCATCATTTTTAATATCGTAATATTTTCCAACATAGTCATTATAATTTTTTGATAAGGCTAGGGTAGAAGTAGGAATAATTAATAATAGAAATAAAATTAATTTGATTATTCTTTTCATGAAAGACTCCTTATAACATCAAGTATTTCCTTTTTTGTTTTTTCTCCCTCGATTCTAGTTATTTCTTGATTATCTTTTTCAATTATAACTACGGGTACAATATCTTTTATATTGTATTTTTCTATTTTTTCTTCATCCAAGTCATAATCATAGTCTATGTATTCATTGTTTGGAAATTCTTTTTCAATCTCTTTCCAGATACCTTTTGATATTAAGCATCCTGGACACCACATGGCATTTATTCTAATTATTTTCATTTATTACCTCCGTAAGTTCTTTTAAAAAAATGTCAATTTCTTCTTTAGTTGTTAAATGTGATAAGCTAACTCTAATAGAATTTTTAGCTAAATTTAAATCTTTTGTAACTGCTAAAACAGATTTTGATGGTGCATTTTTACTAGAACATGCAGTTTTAGTTGAAACATATATTTTCTTGTCACTTAATTTCTTTACAATTTCATCAGCATTATTTATGCTGAAATTTACAATATTAGGTATTGAATTAGATGGAGTATTAATGTGAACTCCATTTATTTTTTTTAGATTATTGATAAGTCCGTTTTTTAAACTATTTATGTATTTTATATTATCATCTAATTTTTTTGTTGCTTCTTGTAGGGCGATACTTGTTGCAATAATATTTGCTGTAACTGGGGTTCCTCCGCGGTATATTGTTGTAGATTTTCCTCCGTGTATTAATGGTGTAATTTTTATATCGTTGAAATTAATGAGAACACCCGAACCATTTAAACCATAAAATTTATGAGGTGCAAATGTTAAAAAATCTATTCCTTCATAATTCATATTTATTTTTCCAATGGCTCCGGTTGCATCTGTATGAAAATAGGTGTTGGGATAATCTTTTAAAATTTTTGCAATTTCTTGGATTGGTTCAATTGTTCCTAGTTCAGGATCAACTGTGGAAACACTTACTAGTATTGTATCTTTTCTTAAAGCTTTTTTTAATGAATCAATATCAATTTCTCCGTTTGATAATAATGGTATAACAGTAATTTCATAACCATTTGATGCTAGGTAATTACATGGAGCAATAATTGATGAATGTTCTATAGCAGATATAATTATATGTTTCCCTTGATTTTTATATCTGTCTGCAATACCTTTAATTACTAAATTATTTGATTCACTTGAACCACTTGTATAAATAATGTTTTCTTTCTTTGTATGAAAATAATTTGCAATAATTTGGCTAGACTCATCTATTTTTATTTTTGCTTCATTACCATTTTCATGTAAACTATTTGGATTACCAAAATATGCTATGGTAGCATTATTAAATGCATCTAGTACTTTTTGATTTACTGGTGTATTAGCTGCATAATCTAAATAAATCATAAAAAATCCTCCGTTCATTATAAATTATAATTTCGAGAGGATTATTTGTAAATCAACTTTAGGTTGATATTATATATTGTGTTCTTTTTGCCAATTTTCTACTTCTTCGGCATCATCTAAGTGAATTTTTGTATGACCAATTATTTGGTAATCTTCATGGCCCTTTCCTAATATAAGTAAAATATCTTCTGGTTGTAACATTTCTATACCTTTTTTGATTGCTGTTTTTCTGTCTAGTTCAACCTCATAGTTTGTAGATTCAACACCTTTTAAAATGTCTTCCATGATTTTAGCTGGATCTTCAGTACGAGGATTATCACTGGTAAGAATTGTGTAATCACTTAGTTTTGTAGCAATGCCTCCCATAATCGGACGCTTAATCGGGTCTCTATCACCACCACAACCAACGACTGTTATAACTTTTCCTTTTTTTAGTTCGTTGTAAGCTGTTATAACTTTTTCTACAGCATCTGGTGTGTGGGCATAATCAATAACTGCATATCCACCATTTACTTTATGTGTTTCACATCTTCCTTTTGGGGCTTTGATTTCTTTTGTTTTGTTAATTATGTCTTCGATTTCATAACCACATTCATGTAAAATAGCAAGTGAAGTCATGTAATTGTAGACATTAAATTTACTAGTTAAATTGGTAGTTACATTGTAAGTTTGATTTTTATATGTAAACTCAATCTTTGTTTCAGCTGGATTAATATCGGCATTTAGAATATTGTAATCATTTTCATTATTGTTATATCCCAGTTTTATTCCAGAACCAAATTTGTTTACAAAGGCTTTACTAGCATTATCATCGTTATTTACAATTAACTTTCCAGATTCATTCATATAGTCAAATATTTTTAATTTAGCATTTAGATAATTTTCCATTGTTTTGTGATAATCTAAATGATCTTCAGTAAGATTTGTGAAGGCTGCGATATCTATATGTAATCCATATATTCTTTCAAATGATAGAGCATGAGAACTTACTTCCATAACTACAGTTTTACAACCAATTTCAATTGCATGTAACAATAATGAGTAAATTGTTAATGTATCTGGTGTTGTATTTTCTGTTTCTATCTCATCGTTTGGCGCCTTAAAACCTATTGTTCCAATGTAAGCAGATTTTTCATTAAATAAATTTAATAATTGATATGTTAAGTATGCTGTAGTTGTTTTTCCATTGGTACCAGTTAAACCAATTATTTTTAATTTGTTAATTTTATCAGCATATTCATTTTTTAGAGTTTCTCTTAAATATTCTTCTGTATTAGATACTACTTCTAATGGAATATTACAATCTACTTCATGTTCTGCAATAACTTTTGATGCACCATTTTTTATAGCATCTTGTATAAAATCATGTCCATCAACGGTATGTCCTTTTATAGCAACAAAAATTTGCCCTGGTTTTATTTTTCTTGAATCTGTTTCATATTTCAAAATAATCATCTCCTTGTAATAAGTCTATTATAACATATTTTATAATTTTACAAAAGTTTATACTTTTAAAGTATATAAATCAGATATTATTGAATTTATAAAAAAATTTTAGTATAATGTATATATGGAGAGAAATCTTCATAAAATAAAAAGGAACATTTGATATTTATCGAATGTCTACCTAATTGGTTTAGATTGACATTTGCCTAATGGCAGATGTCTATTTTAAATGAAATAATTATTAAAACTATTATCACTAAAATGATACATATTCTGTTAAGTACTTTAATTATATATTTCCTTTGCTTCATATGATCACCTTCCTTTCATAAAGCCAAAAGCCCCTGAAAGAGAAGGTAGACATCCGAAACCAAATATTCCATAACGTTTACTATAACAGATACACGCAAATAATTTAAGATAAATTGATTGATTTTGTGGCAAAATCTTTTAATAAATAATAAAGATAAAATAGTTATATAAATTATAAAGAAAGTAACTGTTTTTAGCAAAATGAAATTTGTTGAATGTTTATTTAATTTTCTTGATAAATCTATGGCTTGTTGATATAATTATATTGGATGTGATAATATGAAAAAAATTATATTAACAGGTGATAGACCAACTGGAAGACTTCATATAGGTCATTTTGTTGGTTCACTTAAAAATAGAGTAGCTTTACAAAATAGCGGGGATTTTGATGAAGTTTATATTATGATTGCTGATGCTCAAGCTCTAACTGATAATTTTGATAATCCAAGTAAAGTTAGAAATAATGTTATTGAAGTAGCATTGGATTATTTGTCTGTGGGAATTGATCCAAGTAAAACAAATATTTTTATACAATCTGAAATAAGTGAGTTAACAGAATTAACATTTTATTATATGAATTTAGTAACTTTGAGTAGATTACAAAGAAACCCTACGGTTAAAAATGAAATTAAGTTGCGTGGTTTTGAAACAAGCATACCAGTAGGATTTTTAAATTATCCGATTAGTCAAGCTGCTGATATAACAGCATTTGAAGCAACATGTGTTCCAGTTGGTGATGATCAATTACCAATGATAGAACAAGCCAGAGAAATAGTAAAATCATTTAATAATATTTATGGAGAAACTTTAGTTATGCCTGAAGTATATTTACCCAAAACAGAAAATGAAAGAAGACTTCCTGGTATTGATGGAAAAGCTAAAATGAGTAAGTCATTAGGTAATACAATTTATTTAGCAGATACTCCAGAAGAGGTAAAAAGAAAAGTAATGAGTATGTATACCGATCCGAACCATATAAGAGTCGATGATCCAGGTAGTATCGAAGGAAATGTTGTATTTACTTATTTAGATGTGTTTGCAAAAGATGAACATTTTAGTAAATATTTACCCGAATATAAAAATTTGGATGAATTAAAAAAGAAATATCAAGCTGGTGGTCTTGGAGATGTAGTAATTAAGAAATTCTTAAATAATATATTACAAGAAGTATTAGAACCAATCAGAGAAAAAAGAAAATATTATGAAAATCATTTAGATGAAGTTGTAAAAATACTTGAAAATGGTACAAATGAAGCAAGAAAAAGAGCAAGTAGAACGCTTGAAAAAGTTAAAAGTTCTATGAAAATAGATTATTTTAAGAATGATGATTTCTTAAATGAAGCAATTGATAAATACAAATAATAAATAAAGAAGGGTTGTTATGACTAAATTAGATACATGTTTTATTCCGGATTTAACAAAATCAAAAACTAAAGAACAAGCAGTTTTTCGTGGAACTAATTATAGAATTAGTGTTTTAAGTGAACGTTTAATTAGAATGGAATATAGTGTAGATGGACATTTTTCTGACAATTTAACAACACTTGTTTCTAATAGAAATTTTAGAGTTCCAACATTTAAGGTGCAACAAGATGAAAAATACATTTCTATAACAACTAATTATTTTTCATTTCAATATTTAAAAAATAAACCATTCTTGGGACCTAAGTTTGCTCCGGATAATAACTTGAGAGTAACACTTAATAATACTGATAAAATTTGGTTTTATGGGCAAGCTGAAGCTAGAAATTTTAAAGGGGGAGCAGTAAGTTTAGATAATTATAAAGGAAAAGTAAATTTAGATAAAGGACTTTATTCTACGGATGGTTTTGTATTACTTGATGACTCAAATAATATGGAAATAGATGTTGATGGTTTTTTAGTACAACCTAATCCTAACAAAGTTGATTTATATTTATTTATGTATAAAAGAGATTTTGGTTTGTGTTTAAAAGATTATTTTACATTAACTGGTTATCCTCCATTAATTCCAAAGTATGCATTAGGTTTATGGTGGAATAGAGAAAGAATTTATAATTTCAATGATACTAAAACTTTAGTTAAAATGTTTAAAAGAAATGGGATCCCATTATCAGTTTTATTATTAAGTGAATTTTGGCATATTAAAGATAAAAATAATTATAATTTATATCGATCAGGTTTTAGTTTTAATAAAGAATTGTTTCCTAATCCAAATGAATTTGTAAATACAATGCATGACATGGGGGTTAGAGTAGGACTTAATATTGATCCTGTTGAAGGTGTAAGAAAAGAAGAAGATAAATATTTGAATTTTGCTAATGCCTTTAATGTAACTGATGGAAGTGTTATACCTTTTAATGTCTTGGATAAAACTTTTATGGAAACTTTTGTCAAAAATGTGATTGATGTCTTATTAGACTTAAATATAGATGTTTTTTGGTTAGATTATAAAAAGGATATGCTAGGATTAAGTGCATTAAGTTATTATTTTAACAAAGATATAGAGAAAACTAAAAATAATAGACCTTTGGTTTTAACTAGGAGTCCTTTGGTAGCACCACATAGGGCAGGAATACTATATTCTGGAGAAACATATGTTTCTTGGGACACTTTAAAGTTTTTACCTTTTTATAATAGTATGGCTGCTAATAAGGGAATTACTTGGTGGAGTCATGATGTTGGAGGTTATAAAGGAGGAATTGAAGATCCTGAGTTATATTTAAGATATGTCCAGTTTTCATGTTTTAATCCAATATTTAGATTAAGTGCTGAAAGAGGAGTTTATTATAAAAGAGAACCTTGGGCATGGGATGTTGAAACTTATACTATAGCAAGAGAATATGCATTACTTCGTCAAAGATTAATACCATATATATATACAGAAGCATGTAATTATAGTAAATTAGGTAGACCTTTAATTCAACCTATTTATTATGGTAATCCAGAAATATATGATGAACCAGATTATAGAAATGAATATTATTTTGGTAAAGAATTATTTATAGCTCCGATTACTAAAAAAGGTGATACTACAATGAATAGATCTATTGAAAGAATTTATTTACCTAAAGGAACATGGTATGATTTTAAGTCTGGTAAAAAATTTATCGGAGATAAAAGATATGTTGCATTTTATAAACGTGATGAGTATCCTGTGTTTGCAAAAGCTGGAAGTATTGTTCCTATGGCTGTTTTGAATGATGATATTAATGATTTGAGTTCTCCGAAAAAAGTGGAAATTAATATATTTCCTGGAGAAAGTAATTCATATCAATTATATGAAGATGATGGAATTACTAAAATGTATGAAGATGGATTTTATATGGTAACCTCAATAGATTTTAATTATATGCCAAATAATTATTCATTATCTATAAAACCTATTGATGGAAAGACAACTGTTATTCCAAGTAAAAGAGATTATAAAATTAATTTTAGAAATACTAAAGTACCAGAATTAATAGATGTTTTTGTTAATAAAGATAAATTAAGTGATAATATAAAAACTTATGAAGAGGATAATAACTTTATTATTGAAGTTTTGGATGTTGATACTACCAAAGAGTTAGTAATTAATTGTAAAGGAAAAGATATTGAAATTAATGCTGTTAGAATAATAAATGAAGATATTAATTCTATTATTACTGATTTACCAATAGAAACTGTAACTAAAGAAAAAATAGCTAATATAATATTTAGTGATTTAGATATTAAGAAAAAAAGAATTCAAATAAGAAAAATAAAAGAATTAGATAAAAGATTTGTAAGAATGTTTATAAAATTACTTGAATATGTTGCAGAAATCTAATATAATACATGTATGCAGATGAAAAAAGAGTAGTAAATTGTATTACTTTTAAAGAAAGTTAGTGGTTGATGAGAACTAATAAAGTAAATAATTGAACTTGCTTTTGGATGTAAATGGGGTAATTTCCGTATCAATTATTAAGAAGCAATTAAGGTGGTACCACGGGGAGACTCGTCCTTTGGGTATGACCTTTTTATTTTGGAGGGATTTATGGAGCAAGTAAGTGAAACATTAATATGGGGATTGTTTGTGTTTATAGCAGTATTCCTCGTTAATTTCCTGTGGATTTTTAAAAGAGGTTATGAAAATATAAAAAAACAAAAAAAGAAAAAGAAAAATAAAAAATTAGAAGATTTTGTGGGATTATCTTATTTAATTCCTAAATTTAAATTGGATATTAATAAAATGATTTTAAATTATGTATTCTTTATGGTATCTTTAATTGATGCATTTATAATTTCATTTGTATTTATGGTAGTTACTATAATCCCTTGGAATGTAGGATTTAGTATGTTACTGGGATTTGTGTTACTGTTTGGACTTATTTATGCATTGTATGAGATATTTGGAAGAATTTTAGTTAAGAAAGGATGGAGTAGAAATGAATCATAAAGAAATAGAAAAAAAATGGCAAAAATATTGGGAAGAAAAAGGGTGTTTTAAAGCAATAACAGGTAGTGATAAGAAACCTTATTATATATTAGTTGAGTTTCCTTATCCTTCTGGAGCTGGACTTCATGTTGGACATGTTAGAAGTTATACTGCTCAAGATGCAATAGCAAGAATGATGAGAATGCAAGGCTATAATGTTTTATATCCTATGGGATGGGATGCTTTTGGGGCACCAGCTGAACAATATGCAATAAAAAATCATATACATCCAAAAGAAGCAACAAAAATTAATATTGCAAATTTTAAAAGACAAATGAAAGATTTAGGTTTTTCATTTGATTGGGATAGAGAATTTAGTACAACTGACCCTGAATATTATAAATGGACACAATGGCAATTTTTACAATTTTATAAACATGGAATGGCTTATAAAGATACTGTTCCAGTAAATTGGTGTCCAACTTGTAAGAGTGTTTTATCAAATGAAGATGCTGCCGGTGGAGTATGTGAAAGATGTGGTACTCAAGTTGTTCAAAAAGAAAAGAGCCAATGGATGCTTAGAATGAGTAATTATTCTGAAGACTTACTTGAAGGCCTTAAAGATACAAATTTTGCTGAAAAAGTAAAATTAGGACAAATTAATTGGATTGGTAAATCTATCGGAGCAAATGTAAACTTTAAAATTAAGGATGCTGATAAATCATTTACAGTATTTACTACAAGATGTGATACATTATTCGGGGCAACTTATTGTGTTATGGCTCCGGAACATGAATTAGTAAGTGTAATTACTACGGATGAACAAAGAGAAGATGTAAATAAATATATTAAAGCTTGTAAACTAAAAAATGATATGGAAAGAACTGAACTTAATAAGGATAAAACTGGTGTATTTACTGGGGCTTATGCTATAAATCCTGTTAATGGTAAAGAAATTCCTATTTGGATAAGTGATTATGTTTTAGCAACTTATGGTACTGGTGCTATTATGGCTGTACCTGCACATGATGAACGTGACTATGAATTTGCTAAAAAATTTGGTTTAGATATTATACAAGTTTTAGAACCTGTTACAGGTACTATACATGAAAACGAAACTCATAAAGATAGTATTGTAGCGGTTGTTTATGATGAAGCTAATGATAAATATTTAACAATTAATTGGAAAGACAAAGGTGGAAGATTATTTATTGGTGGTACTAGAAAAAATGATGAAAGTGCTTATGATTGTGCTGTTAGAGAAATAAAAGAAGAAACAGGGTATGATGATTTAACTTTTGTTAGAGAAACATTTAAAATTAATCATCATTATTATGCTTATAATAAAGATAAATATTTTGAAATTGAAAGTGCTGGATTGTTCTTTAAACTTAATTCAAATCATCAACAAACACAAAACCTTGATGAAGATGAAGTATTTGATGTTGAATGGGTAGATAAAGATACTATTTTAAAAGAAGTAAATGATAAGTTACATTCAACAACATTTGAATATTGTTTAAATGATACAGCGATGGTTGGTGATGGAGTTCATATTAATTCTGAATTCTTAAACGGTCTTGGTAAAGAAGAAGCAATAAGTAAAATGATTAAGTGGCTTGAAGAAAATAAATGTGGTGAAGCTCAAGTTAACTACAAAATGAGAGATTGGATTTTCTCAAGACAAAGATTCTGGGGTGAACCTATACCTATGGTACATTGCGATACTTGTGGTTGGGTACCTTTAAATGAAGAAGATTTACCTTTAGTTTTGCCAGATGTTGCTGAATATGAACCAACTGATGATGGTGAAAGTCCACTTGCTAAAATAACTGATTGGGTTAATACTACTTGTCCAAAATGTGGAGGACCTGCTCGTCGTGAAACTGATACAATGCCTAACTGGGCCGGTTCAAGTTGGTATTTCTTAAGGTTTATGGATGCTCACAATGATCATGAGTTTGCTAATATGGATGCCATGAAATATTGGAATAGAGTTGATTGGTATAATGGCGGTATGGAACATACTGCAAGACACTTACTTTATGCAAGATTTTGGGTACAATTCTTATATAATATAGGTCTTGTTCCTCATAAAGAAATGATTTGGACTCGTGTAAGTCATGGGATGGTATTAGGTTCAAATAATGAAAAGATGAGTAAGAGTAAAGGCAATGTTATTAATCCAGATGATATTGTTAATGAATTTGGTGCAGATACTTTAAGAGTTTACGAACTATTTATGGGAGATTATGAACAAGACGCTCCATGGTCAACTGATTCTTTAAAGGGCTGTAAAAGATTCCTTGATAGAATTGTTCGTTTGAAGGATAGAGTAGTAGAAGGCGATGAATATTCTAAAAACTTAGAAACAATTATTCATCAAAGTATTAAAAAAGTTACTTATGATTTAAGTCATATTGCTTATAATACTGCAGTTTCAACATTAATGATATTACTTAATAAATATGAAGAAAGTGAACATATTACTAAAAAAGATTATACATTATTATTAACATTACTTAATCCAATGGCTCCGCATATTACGGAAGAATTAAATGAAGCTTTAAGACAAAAACCAATTTGTGAAAGTACTTGGCCAGAATACGATGAAGCAAAAACAATTTTAAATGAAAAAGAAATTGGAGTTCAAGTTAATGGTAAGTTACGTGGTTCAATTGTAGTTAGTGTAAATGATTCTGAAGATGTTATAAAGGAAAAAGCATTAAATAATGATAATGTAAAAAGACATATTGAAGGATTAGAAATTGTTAAAGTAATAGTTATAAAAGGAAGAATTGTTAATATTGTTGTTAAATAACAATTCTTTTTTCATTGAAAAAAGTTGTAAAAGTGGCAAAAAGTACAATAATAGACAAATTATTTAAGTTTATTGTTGTAAAATATAATTGGTGGGATATATGAAAGTTAAAGTGTTTGATGAAGGACATGAAAAAGATTTAGAAAGTGCTATAAATGGCTTTCTAAATTCTGGAGATTTTGATATAATAGATATCAAGTATCAAGTGGCAATTGCAGTATGTGGAGAAGAACAGTTATATTGTTTTAGTGCAATGATTATTTATAATTAAATCATATACATGTTGCCTGATGTGTCAATGTTATCATCTATAAATGTTGTATTTAGACTTTCAAGTTTGTTTACCCTAGCATTTAAACGATTGATTTGACGCTCTATTTTGGCAAGTCTGTTTTCTATTGAATCAGAATTATCTACATATGGCATACCAACATTAGGTTGTGCTTGATAAGGATTGTAATTAGCGTTTGTGTAAGGCATTGCTTGAGGTATGGCACCTTGTGCTTGAAAATTTGAATAATTCATGTTTGATTCTGTAAAAAATGAGTTTCTATTTTTTCTCATGAGTAGCCTCCTTACAAATAGTATATGTAAATTAGAAAGAAGTTGATAATATGAGAATGCGAAATCCAAAAGATAAGGATGAGGTTTTAAATAATTGTGATTATTATTTTGAAGGAAGTTTTGATAATGATAATCCCGTATGTTTAGAAATAGGAATGGGAAAAGGTCGATTTATTTTGAATATGGCTTTAAATAATCCAAATGTTAATTATATTGGGGTAGAAAAATATAGTAGTGTTGCAAGTGTTGCTATTAAAAAGATAAATGAATATAAACCAAATAACTTAAAAGTATTAATCGGAGATATTGCAACTATTGAAGATTTGTTAGATAAAAAAATTGATACGATATATCTTAATTTTTCTGATCCATGGCCTAAAGATAGACATGCAAAAAGAAGACTTACTTCAATAAATTATTTAAAAGTGTATGATAATTTATTTAAGGGTAAACCTCACATAATACAAAAGACTGATAATGATTTATTATTTCAATTTAGTTTAGATGAATATAATAAATATGGTTATCATGTAAATAAGATAAGTTATGATTTACATAATGAGGATATACCTAATATAATGACTGAATATGAAGAAAAATTTAGTAATATGGGGATTAAAATTAAATATGTTGATGTAAGTAAATAATTGTTTTTAAATAAAAAAAGTTATATCCATGTAGAGAAGATAATTTTTTGGATATAACTTATTGTTACCTGTTATTATGGAGGTAGTTTTGATAGATTGACAGTAAAAATTCAGGTAACAGTGAGTTATTATACATATAAAAAAATATAATGCAAGCGTTTCGACATCGGTCGACAAAAGTTTTATAAAAAAAGCTGTAAAATCCTAAAATTAGGATTTTTTTGTTTGAAAAAATGTAAAGTTATCAATTGTTTACAAGTTCTAAGTAAATGTTTTACATAAACTTTCACTTTATTAGTTTTATTTTTTTTGATATAATTATAGAAGAGGTTATATATGAAAAAAATAGTTATTATTGTTAGTATGTTAGTTTTAATAACTGGTTGTACTAATATAAATAAATTAAATTATAGTGATATTGTAAATAATATTTCTACAAGTTCTCCGAAAAATAATGTATATAGAACTGGATATAGTTATTATTTACCTAGAGGTATGCAAGTAAGTAATAGTACAATGTATAATGAAGTAATTGAAGATGCTAATAGTAAATATTACTTATATGTTGATGTAGTAAGTTATGAAAATAAAATAGAAAAAGAATATCAAATAAATAATAAGGCAATTTATTCTAGTAAGATTAGTTTTGAAGACAAATTTGGTTATGTAGAAATAAATTTATTAAAAAATAATAAATATTTAGTTGAAATTATGTATAATTATGCTAAAATAGAAGTGATAGTAGATAAAAGATATTGTAATGAAGCAATGTTATCTATTATAAACATATTAAAAAGTGTTGAGTATAATGATAGTATAATTGCAAATTTAATGGGTGATGATATACTTAATTTTAGTGAAGAAGAATTTAATATATTTAACACAAAGGGTAGTGAAAGTAATTATTTGACTGTTGATAATAATTATAAGGAAGAAGAAGAAAAAATTCCAGACCCAGATTTAATTAATTAGGAAGGTGGACTATTATGGGATTATTAAATAAAATTAAAGGAATACTTTTTGAAGAAGTAGAAGAGGATGAAGTTGCAAGTGCTCCTAAAAGTGAAGAAAAGAAGCCTATTGCAGAAAAAATAGAACCGCAAAGAAAGGTTGAAGAACCAGTTGAGAAAAGTGTTCCAAAAGTAACTACTCCGGTAAAGGAAGAAAAAACTGAAAACTTAAATGAAAGAGATTTATTTAAATCAGATAATATCTCACCATTCTTTGATTTTGATGAAGAAGAATTTTCTAATATGAGTAGAGTTCAAAAACCTAAGACTACTAATGTAATGGAATATGAAAGAAAAAAAAGAGTGGAAAAAAGATATGATATGGGAAGTTTTTCAAAAATTGAACGAACTGAAGTAGTAGAAAAAAAGAAATTTAAACCATCTCCGATTATTTCTCCAGTGTATGGTATATTAAATGAAGACTATAAACCCGAAGATATAAAAAATAAGACAGATAATGTTGTTAATACAGGATTGGATTTTAATAGTGTTAGAAAAAAAGCTTTTGGTGAAGAAACACTTAGTGAACCTGAAACTACTTATTATGAAGAAAGTGTTACAGTTAAAGTAAAAGAAAATGAAGAAGAAAAACAACAAAAAGTAAAAACAATTGATGAGTTATTAGAAGATACTGCAGATGTAACAATTAATGTAGATGATAAAAAAGATGTAGAAGATAAAAAGGATATAGAAGTAACAAATGATGAAGTAGAAGATTATGAACGCATTGATGAAGATTTAGAAGAAGTAACAACAAAAAATGATGTAAATAAAACAAAAATGGAAAAAGTTGAGGATGATGATACTTTAGAAAATGATCTGTTTGATTTAATAGATTCAATGTATGATAATAGAGAGGACGGTGATATTTAGTGGATTTTTGGTTACACTTCTTACCAATAGTTATTTATTTACTTTTAATAGCTCTTTTAACTATAGGAATAATTCTTGGAATTAAGACTATAATAACTATGAATAAGTTAGAAAAAGTAGTAGATAATGTAAATGAAAAGGTTGAGTCGTTAAATTCAATATTTAGTTTAATTGATTTTACAACTGATAAGATTGCATCTTTTACAGATAAAGTTGTAGAAGTAGCAGGTAATTTATTTAGTAAAATATTATTTAGAAAGAAAAGAAAGGATGAAAGTGAAGAATAATATGAAAAAAAATGGATTAGGAAAATTTATTTGTGGAGCAGCGGTTGGAGCAGGTTTAGGTTTATTATTTGCACCTAAAACTGGAAAGGAAACAAGAGCAGATTTAAAGAAAAAGTTTGATGAAGTATTAGAACAAGTTAAATCTATTAAAGCTGAAGATGTAAAAGAAAGTATTGTAAAAAAAGTTAATGAACTTCAAAAAGAATTAAAAGATCTTGATAAAGAAAAAGCTTTGAAGATTGCTAAACAAAAAGCAACTAAAATTCAAAAAAAAGCTGATGAATTATATAAATTAGCTGTTGAAAAGGGAACACCTGTTATTGAAAAGAGTGTTTCAGAATTAAAACAAGCAACTGCTGATGCTTTAAAGAAAATTGTTGCAAAGCTTGAAGCAGAAAATAAATAATTTAATAAAACTTCCAAAGCGGAAGTTTTATTTTTTTGTTTCAATGATTATATTTAAATCATATTTGTCAGCAATTTTTAATAAAGTTTCAAAAGTATAGTTTACGGTTCCGTACTCATATTTTTCAATTGAAGATTTGCTGGCTTTTATGTTTTTAGCTAATTCCTCTTGAGTTAGATCTAATCCTTGTCTTATAAACTTAAATGTTTCATTAGCTTTATAATTATTAGCTATTATTTTCATTTTATCACCTATTGACATCGTAACATTTTACTATTATAATATTGTTATAATTCGTAAGATGTTATGATATGGGGAAGTAGAATATGAAGAAGTTGAAATTGGTGTTAAGTATATCATTATTATTACTTATTTTGTTTGGTTTTATACTTATTAAAAATAATAAAGTAAATAATATTTATGAAAATAAAAACAAAGTAGTTAAATTTGTTAATAAAAGTATTTCTATGAATTTGGAGCAAACCGCAGGAGCTGGAGATTATAAAACTGTGTCTCGTAGTAATTGGCCAACAGAAGGATATAAGTTTAATACAGAATTATCAAGATGTGAAAATGGTTCAACATTAAGTTGGGATGATACTAGAAAAGTAGTAGTATTCAGTGGAAGTGTAACAGATAAATGTTATGTATATTTTGATATTTATGTTCCTACTTTAGTGGAATATATAACATCACTATATAGTGGTATACAAGGTGAAAATGCTATTTATCACCATGATAATACTTTAGCAAATGGTGCTAAAGATAATTCTTATCGATATGCAGGGGGAGATTTCAAATTAACTAATGCTGGAAAATCAACGGGAGCTTCAATGATAATAGGATATAATGATTCAGTAACGGATGCCTTAATAAATTTTTATTGTGATGGAACAAGACAAGGTATTGGATATGCTTGTGGTTCCACTAAAACATATTATTATTTGATTAAAGGAGATACTACTGAGTATCAAACATATAATTCGGCTTTAGATGCTGCGGTTGCAAATGGGTATTTAACGCGTGATAATGTTAAAAATTTTGTATGTTTTGGAAGTGAAGTTGTTCCATGTCCAATAGATAATTTATATAGAATAATTGGAGTAATAGATGGAAAAGTAAAATTAATCAAATGGGACTACGCTAAAACTAATCTACTTGGAAACGATGGAGATTTTTCGCAGGAGTTAACAATATATTTAAGTGGAAATCAGGGTGAAAGTCCTTCAAGTATATCATTATATTACTGGAACTATAAAGCAACAAATAGTGCAATAAATACATGGAGTACAAGTTTGTTAAACAAAATAAATTTAAATACAAATTTTATTAATAATATTGGTAGTTCTTGGTCTAATAAAATAGCAGTTACTACATGGAAAGTCGGTGGGAATACATTTGCAAATATTAGCCCAATTGCTATGAATACAGCATATCAAAATGAATTAATAAATCCGGTGGAAGATATAACTTATGACGCAAAAGTTGGTTTAATGTATGTATCTGATTATGGATATGCTGCAAGTTCAAATGCTTGGACTCTAATGGGATTTAATACGGATTTTACAAAGTCTTATGCATTTGTTAAAGAGGAAAATTGGCTATATGGAGGAGGCTTTGATTGGACTATTACTCGTTGTTCAGATCGTCCTTCTCGGGCATTTCGAATTAGTAGTTTTAGCCGCATTAGTGATTATGACTTAGGTGACTTTTATGGAGTTCGTCCAACTTTTAATCTTGAGGCATCTGTAACCTATAAATCTGGAACTGGAAGTATTAATGATCCAATTATTCTTGGAGATTAAAGTAGTATTTGCTACTTTTTCTTTTTTTTGCTATACTTTTATTAAGTGAGTTGATAATTATGGAATTTAATAGTCGAGTTGTAGAAGAAGATAATTTTCCTTGTAATGGAGTATCTTTAGATGAAGGTAGGGAAATACGATATCTAATTAATAATACTTTTGATTTCATGTATGGTGATATAGTTAAAATGGTATTAACAAAAAATGCTGATGTAATAATAGCTAATGGATTATATGGAAGTGATTTTGAAAATAAAGCTTTTAAAAGTTATGTATTAAAAATTGATAATGGATATAGTATTAGAAGTGATATAGATAATTTAGATGGTAAAGGAACATATGCAAGTGATTCTATGTTTATATATGAAGGTAATAATATTAAAGTAATAAGCAATGGAAAAGTGAGAGTTATAAGTAGAAGAAGTAATGAAGAATCTATAAATAGATAATATTTCATATGTTTTTCACAAATGAAAATTATAATAATTGGTGGGTGGTAAAATGCGTGTTTTAGTAGTAGATGATGAAAAATTAATTAGAGATGTAATTAAAGAATATTTATTATTAGAAAAAATTGAAGTAGATGAAGCATCAAATGGAGAAGAAGCAGTAGATAAAGTAAAGAATAATAATTATGATATAATAATTATGGATATTATGATGCCAAAAATGGATGGATATTCTGCATGTAGGGAAATAAAGAAAATAAAAGATATTCCTTTTATTATGCTTTCTGCTCGTGGAGAAGAATATGATAAGCTTATTGGTTTTGATTTAGGTATAGATGATTATGTAACTAAGCCATTTAGCCCAAAAGAGTTGGTGGCAAGAATTAAAGCTGTAACTAAAAGAAAAGAAACTGATACTAATATATATGAAATTAAAGGAATTAAGTTAGATGATTTAGCTCATGATGTTTATGTAGACGGAAAGAAGATTTATTTGACGCCGAAAGAATATGATTTATTAAAATACTTTATAGATAATAAGAATATTGCTTTATCTAGAGAGAATTTACTCTCTCATATCTGGGGCTATGATTTTTATGGTGATGATAGAACTGTTGATACTCATGTTAAAACGCTAAGAAAACATTTAGGTAAATATAAAGATATGATTGTTACAGTTCGTGGAATGGGATACAAATTTTTATATGAAGAATAAAAAGAAAACTAGTATTCAAGCTAAAACATTATTTTTTCTTCTTTCCTATAATGTTGTTATTATTGTTCTTCTTTGGGTTTGTCAAATAAAAATATTAGATATTTATTATGAAAAAGAACAGATTCTAAATATGAATAATATTGTTAATTCTTTAAAAGCTGTTGATAGTGATAATTTGATTTCAACGTTGCAAGAAATAGCATATGAAAAGGATGTTTGTATTGTAGTGGCTGATGATATAAATGTTGTTGGAGCCTATAATATGAATATGAATGGTTGCGCATTGAAAAATAAAAATAGTAAAGTAAAAGAACTAATGTATAGTTTTGTTGAATCTGATGAAACATTTAAATCTTATAAATTTGTTAATGAAGATAAGCATGTTGAAGCATTAATGTATGGTATAAAAGTAGATGGTAAAAATACATTTATTTATTCCAATTTAGAAGATATTTCTGATTTTACAATTCTGATTAAAAGGCAATTAATGTACGTTTGTACCTTAGGTATTGTAATAGCAATAATTATGTCAGTATTTTTATCAAATAAAATAACCGAACCTATTACAAAAATAACTAAAAAGGCTAAAAAGCTGGGGACTGGAGATACTGATGTTTATTTTGAAGATTCAGGCATTAAAGAAATTGATGAATTGAGTGAAGCATTAACACAGGCTCAAAGTGAAATGCTTAAAACTGATGAACTACGCCGTGATTTGATGGCAAATGTTTCTCATGATTTGAAGACACCACTTACAATGATAAAGGCATATGCAGAAATGATTCGAGATATTTCTTACAAGGATCCTGATAAAATGAATGAACATTTAAGTATTATTGTAGATGAAACTGATAGATTAACTGTTTTAGTTAATGATATACTTGATTTATCTAGAATGCAATCTAATGCAGACTCCCTTAGTATTGAAAAATTTGATTTAGCTGAAGATATAAAAACTATTGTTAATAGATATCAAATAATAAAAGAAACAGAAAAATATACAATTAATTTGGATATGCCTGATTTAATAATGATAAAAGCTGATAAAAAGAAATTAAATCAAGTTATTTATAATTTAATTAACAATGCTATTAATTATACTGGTGATGATAAAACTGTAACGGTGAGAGTAACAAAACATAAAAAGTATTATTTGGTAGAAATAAGTGATACCGGTAAAGGTATTAAAGAAAGTGAAATTCCATATATTTGGAACAAGTATTATAAAAATGATAAGAATCATCAAAGAAATGTTGTTTCAACTGGATTGGGACTTTCTATTGTAAAAGAAATTCTTGAACTTCATAATTATGAATATGGTGTAAAGAGTGTATTAAAAAAAGGAACTACTTTCTATTTTAAAATCAAAATATAAAAATTTCATTATTTCAACATAAATATTTCATAATTCTTTGTTATCATTAAATTGTAACAAAGGAGGGATGTTATATAAGGTAACACTTTAGGTTTATAAAAATATAAACTATACACAATTAACATATAAACTCAAAACTCACACTTTTTAAAAAGAGTCGAAAGACTCTTTTTTTTGAAATTAATTATCTAGGAAGACTCCCCAGCCATTGACAACTGTTCTTCCTTTTGGTATTGGAATACCTAAAGCATTTTTAGGTGAATTTAAAAGTTCACCGTTTACAACTAGTTGTGTACTAGCACCACCATCTAGGTTGGCTGCAGTGGTTGCTCCATATTTTTCTAAAACATCAATTCCTTCATTAAAGGTAATACCAGCATATGATGCTCCATCCGTAACTAAAAATAATATTATGCCATCATCTCTTTGAGCTATTATGTTTCTAGCTGCTCTGGTAGGTTTTAAATTGGTTTGTCTTATTCCATCAATGATTAAGAATGGACCAAATTCTAAACCATCACGCATCCCCATTTCAATAGCTTTTTCTCCGGTAGCGTGTACAAGCATAAGTTTATTATCATTACTCATACCAATAATATCTGATTCTCTATTGTGAGATTTATAGATAACTTTGTTGTTTTCAATAATATAACCAAACGGTATGTCTTTACTAACTTTACCATCGTCATAAAAACCTCCGCCATTAACACCAATTGTTGCCCCATATCTTTTAGTCATATCTATAATGTTTTCTTTACCATCATTATTCGGGGTTTTGAAAGCTCTACTTTTCATAATATGTACTGTACTTGGATCATATACAACTACTAGCCATCCTTTGTTATTTGCTACAGTAATATCAATAATTTTATAATCATTGTTATTTCCTCGGTTTTGTATTTCAGCTTCATATTCATTATCATATTTTTTGTCATCTGTTGTGTTGATAATTAAATTGTTGTTAAATTTTAATGATTTGTAATCAGTATTTTTTTCTGAAATATTATTTTGAAATCTTTTTTTTATCATCAAGTCTTCAATATTATTTTGAAAAACTATTGTTATTAGAAATAAGGCAGCAATAACTAAATCTATGATAATTATTATTTTATTTTTTTTCATTTTGCACCTTCTTTATATATGTATATACTATCTTCTTTTATAAAGTTTTTAGTTTTATCTTTTGACAATGAAATTGTATATCTGGTTTTATGAATTGTTTTTGTATCTCCATATATAATTGGATTATCATATATTAAATCAAAGTTGTTAATTTTGTTAGGTAAATAATAATTTGTTATATCATTATTTATTTTTATGTCTAGGATGTTTGGTATACCAATTTTTTTTATTTCTTTTTCTTTATATAAATCATCTTTTTTATTATTGTATGTTCCAGTATAAATGTTTAAATTATTTAGAATGTTATTATAATTTAATTTTTCATATAATTCGTTATTTAAATAATCTAATACTTTTTCTTTATTTAGTTTATCAATTGTATTTAAACTCATTAATTTAATATCATCTATAAAATCATAAACTACATATGTTTCATTATTTATTTTTACTATACTTCCTAATCCGAAAGATTCATCATCAATTTTGTATGGATTGTCTTTATTACCATTGCCAGTTTTATATGTTGTATTTGCTTTTAGGGTTATAACTGGTCTAATTTCATAAAAGTTATTTTCATTTGATTTACTAATACTATCACCATTTGTATGATTATCATTATTATATAGCCACATTATTTCTTTATCTTTTGTAATAAAAGTTTGTTCTTCATAAAATGAGTTTAGATAATCATAGGCACTTAATAAACTTATATACGAATTATTATTAATTATGTTACATGTTATTTCGTTGTCGTTCATTTCATCCATACATATTTTGTTTTTAGTTAAATATTTTGTGTTTAAATTGTTTGTTAGATTTTCAAAAAATGAATTTATTAAATTTTTGGGTAACATATTTATATAGTCATCTAGTATTAGAGTTATTGAACTATCATTATTTATTTTTACTATTCTCCATAAAAGATTATTATATAAAATGTAATTATTATCTGTCTCACCTTTAAATATATATGAACTATTTTCTTTATTTAAACCATTTTTATTAGTGATTTCATTATTTTTTATAATATACTCTGATAATAAATTTATATTTTTAGTTTTATTATAAATTCTAAATAAATTGAATACTAATAAAGTAGCTAATACAATTAATATAATACAAAATAAAGTAAATAGAAAACTATTTTTCTTTTTCATTAAACCACAACCTTTAAAGCTATATCCATAATATCATAATAATTTAGCATAAGCAAGTAACTATATATTTGCAAATCGTAAAATTTGCATTATAATATTTGTGTGAGGTAGTTTATGAAAAAAATAATCAGAGTTATATTAATTATATTAATTTGTTTAACTGGTGGATTCTTTTTTGTTAAATATAAATATAATAATGAAAATACATTTGTGGAACAAACTTTGAATGTTTTTAAAGATGAAGAAAAGTTAAAAAAACAAAAATATTTACAATGCATGAATGAACCATTTAAAAATAATTCTGTAGATGAAGAATTTGCAAATATTTCTAATTCTTATGCTAAAAATGGGGTAGCTATTTATTTTAAAGATTTAAATAATAATTATGAACTTAAGTTAAATGAAAATAAAATATATTATTCTGCAAGTACTTCAAAAATATTTATGGTAATTTATTTATTAGAAAAATATAGAAATAATGAAATAGATTTAGAAACAAAGCTAGTATATAAGCCAAGTGATGCAATGCAAGGAAGTATTGGAATGAAGCAACATAAGTATTATGATGAAGTATCTTTAAGTGAAATGATAAAATATATGTTGGTTTATAGTGACAATACAGCATATTTTATGTTGTTAAAGTATGTTGGACTAGATAATTTAAAAACTTATTTTAAAGAATATAATTTAGTTATGGAATCTTATGATCCTTTTATAAGAAATTATTCTGCAGATTTAGCTATGAAATCTTTAGCTAGATTATATGATCTACTTCAAGTTGATGATGGATATGCAAAATTAATTAAAGATTCTATGAATAATAGAAATATGAATTATTTAAATTTTGATGATAAAATTTTCTTACATAAATATGGTTATTATGATGTTAGTTATCATGATATTGGTATTTATGATGATACAGATAATCCTTACTTGATTGCCATTTTAACTTTGTATGGAAACAATAATTATGATGTAAAGGTTAAAGAAATAAGTAAAAAAATATATGAAATATATAATAAAAACTTAAACTTAAAAGAAGAATATTGTCAAAATCTAATACAATAAAAACTGATGTAATGTCGGTTTTTTTTCTAGTAAAAAAAGTGTATATGGTGATATGTTTTTATGTTAAAAAATGTAAAAACTTAGGTTTGAATGTGTAAGGTTATGTCGGAGGATGTCGAAACTGTTGCAATAGAAATAAATGCCTGTATAATAGGCACTTAAGAAAGGAGAAATGATTATGACTAGGGTTAAAATAAAAGAAACTACATCTAGAGATTCTATTATTAAAAATATTTTTACATCCACAGAAGCTGGGTTAAATTATTTGGCAATGATTGTGTGTAAAATATTAGACTTATCTTATGATGACTTTACTTTTTCATTAATACATCCCAATGTAAGTGTAAATGAAAATATCATTAACAGTGAAGTAGATATAGCAATGGAAAATAGTGATATGATTGTTAATGTAGAAGTAAATAGCACTAAAGGAAGAAAAATAGAAAGAAAAAATAATAATTATATTTGTCAATTAATATTAAAACAAACCAAGAAGTCATCTGACTATAAAAGTAAGTATAAAAAAGTTTATCAGATAAACTTAAATACTTATGGTGTAACGAAAGATAAAAGATTTATAGTGCAAAGTAAAATATTAGACGTAAAAGAACATGAAGAAGTACATCCAATGTTTGAAATATACGATATAAATCTTGCAAAAATCTTAGATAAAGATTATACTATAGTTAGAAAAGACAAAGAGTCTTTAGAAAAATTACTTTATTTATTAATTTGTAATGATAAAGAAAAAATAGATAAAGTATATGATGGAGATGAATTTATGGCAAAGATAATTCGAGAAGTAAAAACACAAGAAGATGAGTTTGATAAACTATTTTATTATAATAGAGAAATATTAGATGATGAAATGACTTTAGAAGAAGCAAAAAAAGAAGCTAGAGAAGAAGCCTTAGCCGAGGGTAGAGCAGAAGGCCTAAAAGAAGGCAAAGCTGAAGGCTTAAAAGAAGGCAAAACCGAAGGCATTAAGCAAAGTAAAATAGATATAGCAAAAGCAATGTTAAAAGAAAATTGTGTTATAGAATTAATTGCAAAAGTAACTAATCTATCTATTAAAGACATTGAAAAATTAAAAGAAGAGTTAAACTGAAACTCTTCTTATTTTTATCTAAAGTAAATAAATATAAATATTGCTAGTAATAAACAATATATAGAAAACTTCCAAAGTTTTCCTTTTTTTACCCAATTGCTTAACCATTTATATGAGAAGTATGTAACTATACCTGCAGCTAACATACCTAATAGGTAAGGAATTAGTAAAGTGTTTAATTCAGCTGTATTTGCTAAATCACTTATACCTAAGATCATAGTAGCTACACTTACTGGAAAATATAAGATAAATGTGTATTTTAAAGCTGTTTCTCTTTTTAAATGACAAAGCAGACAAGCAACTAATACTGTACCACTTCTACTTATACCTGGTATTATTGTTATCATTTGAAATAAGCCAATTATTATAGCATCTTTAATAGTTATGTCATAGTCGTCTTTATCTCCTTTAATATTTCTAACAATAAATAAGGCTAAGGCTGTTATTAAAAAAGCAAATGCTAAACCTTTTAAAGAATAAAGACTTTCTAATTTATCTTTGAATAAAAATCCAACGATACCTACTGGTATAGTACTTATTACAACTAGCCAGCAATATTTAAATTTTTCTTTGGTAACTTTTCTTTTTTCTTTATTAAATATGTAAATGAAAAATGATGATATTAAATCTTTTATATCTTTCCAAAATATAATAAATATTGCAATGAATGAGCCAAAGTTTGATATAATTTCAAAATTTAAACTGTTAAACATTGTGGTGTTAAATAAGTTTTTAAATAAAAATATGTGTCCAGAACTTGATATAGGTAATGGTTCAGTGAGACCTTGTATTATCCCTAAAATTATGTATGTTAATATGTTATTCATGATTTTCTCCTTTATAAATTGTATTAATTATTATCATTTTTAATTACTTTGAAATCTTGACCAAATGTATTAACAGTTACTGATTCAATCGTAATATTTTCTTTTAGTTGGCCAGTCATTTCATTTTCTATTTCTGCAGTATCTTCAATATTTTTAATTGTATCCATTCCTTCGATAACTTTACCGAAGGCTGCATATTTATTGTCAAGTGATTGACTTACCATTTGAGAGTCTGCTAAAACTATGAAGAATTGAGATCCAGCACTATCTGGGTCTGTTGCTCTAGCCATAGAAATTATTCCTGTAGTATGTTTTAATGTATTTTTAGTGTAACCATTTTCTCGAAATTCACCTTTAATCGTGTAGCCAGGTCCACCAGTTCCATTGCCATCTGGATCTCCACCTTGTAATACAAAGCCTGGTACTAAACGATGAAATGTATTATTATCATAAAATTTACTTTCTATTAAAGATACAAAATTTGCTACAGTATTCGGAGCATATTTTGGATATAGCTCAATTTTAATGGTTCCATAATCCTTTATTTTCATTGTAACTATTGGATTATCATATGTTTTTTTGCCACATCCTGTTAAAAGAAAAACACTAATTAGTATTAAAAATAATTTTTTCATTCTATCACCATGTTAATTTTAACATTTTTTAAATAATTAAACAAGATTTACATATAATTAATTATGAGTATATTAAAAATAATTTTAGGGTGCATGTTAATAAGTATTGGCTTATTTTTTGTCATAATTTATGTAAATCTATTTTATATTGGGTATACTTTCTTTGATTTTGTTTATTTTATTATTAGAAGTGGAATTATATTATTTTTTTTAGGTGGATTTTTTTTAATATATAAAGGACGGGGATAAAATGAATTATTATTATGATGTTTTACTTAACTTTTTAGATACAAATATCTATTTTTATGAGTGGGATAATTTAGATAATATTGAATATTATAAAAGAGTACCTTTGGTTCAAGTAAATAGTAAAACTCTAAGAGATTTTATTAATAATAATATTGTTATTGAAAAAGAATTTTTAGATGCTATAAAAGGTAAAGCTAAGAAAAAAGATGATTGTCCATCTTATATTGCCATTTTTGCAGATAAGAATGGAAGTATTGCTTTAGAGTTTGATGAAAATGGCAAATCTATTGCAAGAAGTTTTTTAAGTTTAGAAGATGACTTAAATATATGTGAGATAATATATACTGTAGATAATTTAAAGATTAATTATAAAATTGTCACTCCGATTAATTATAATGATAATCTTAGAATTGAAGATAAGATTAAATTAATTATTAAAACAGAAGTAAAAAGTTTATACAAAAAACAAGATTATATAAAATTAAAATATTTATTTATGGAATGGTTTAATAAAATTCCTGTTGATAATGAATTAATGTATCAATTAATGATAGAAAAATTAGATAATAAAATAGGGGATAAAGAAAAGAAAATATATGATTTAATAAAATTAAGTTATAATAAAGTATAATATAGTAAATAATGGTAATAATAGTTGTAGAAAGGACGAATGTATGAAAAAAATAGGTAAATTATTAACTGTGGTAGTGGTGTTATTATCTTTAGTGGGTTGTGGATGTATGAAGAAAACTGCTAAAGGAGCTGTGCAAGATTATTTAAATCAATATAAGAATTTAAGTTCAAATGTAATAAGTGATATGGATACTGTTATAAATAATGAAAATTTAACAGATAATCAAAAAGAAAAATATAGAGATGTATTAAAAAAACAATATCAAGATTTAAAATATGATATTGTTTCAGAAAAATATGATGGAGATAATGCTACAGTTGAAGTAAAAATTAAAGTTTATGATTTATATAAAGTTCAAAAAGATGCTAATGATTATTTAACTACTAATGGTGATGAATTTAAACAAAATGGTGTATTTAGTAACGATTTATTTATGGACTATAAACTAGATAAAATGAAAAAAACTACTGATACAGTTGAGTATAATATTACATTTAATGTAACTAAAGATGATAAAGGTAATTATAAAGTAACTGATTTAAGTAACTCTGATTTAGAAAAAATACACGGTGTTTATAATTACGATAATGATTAAGTAAAAATAAAAATTACTAGTAATTAGTAATTTTTATTTTGTTATAAATTCAGGATTGTTTTTATCAACTATTCCAAATGCTACTTCTAAATTTAATTGATTTTTTAAAATATCTATTAGTTCATTTTGTAATTCCTTTATTTTATCTAAATTTTCAGTAAAACCATCAATAGGAATAAATAGATTTTTTGATTTTTCAGTTACTTTAGAATTTTCTCCTTGTCTCCATGTCCATCTTCTAGTTTTTACTTCTGTATTTGAAGCATAAATTATTTCTCCTTCTTCGGGTTGTTCAATTTCTGTACTTCCAAAAGGAATAAATATATCATCTTTTGTTGCTTTTCTAATTTCTATGTTACCATTGATAAAGTTATCTATATCATGAACTCCAAGGGGTAATTCATATTTTAAAGATAAAGCATTTCCTAAATCCACAATTGGATTTATACTAGGAATATCTTTTCCTTTGGAAATTCTTGTCATTAGTGCTTCTATAGAACACATAAACTTATTGGGATTTATACCAAGTTTTGTAAAAGCATCTCTATATGGAAGAATCCAAGGTTCTTCTTTAATTTTAACATCTTTGAATTTTTCTTTAGAACTTTCTAGATTTTTTGTAAATAGCTTATTTATAAAGTCATATTTTTTAGTGTTATCGAAGTTTTTTACTACCACAACTCCAAAAATAGCATTTGGAACTTTTTCAAAAAAACTATCTTGTACTTTAAATTTCATTTTTCACTCCTCCTTAGAATGAAAATATTTTACCATTTTTTATTCAGGTTTTAAAGTATTTTTTGATAACTTTTTTTCTTGTGCTAAAGGTAGCTCATATCCGTAGTGATGAGCAATAGTAATTGAATCTTGTATTTTTTCTATTAATGGTTTATCGCTTGCTTCAATATGTGCAAAATCTTTTACTATTTGAGATTTTACTTTTTCATCTGGTATTGTATTAAATAATGGTATTAATTCAATTGCTGATGTGTCTTCAGGGTAAAAGTCAATAGTCATTAATCTTTTTAAACATTGATAAATATTAAAGAAATAGTAGTTGCCATTAAATATTTCAATTTCATGTTCTTGAATAAATTTTTTGATAATAGCAAGTATTTCTTCTTGTTTTTTTTCATCAACTTTATCAAGTATAAAATTATCTAATATAATTTTGTAGATATGCCTAGGTTTTATTAAATGGTTGGTATAAGCATATTCTGTTAATTTAAGTAATTCTCCAGTTAAAAGAAATATTGCGTATTTGTGAATTTTATAAATATTAACTCTATATATTAAAAGAGCATTTATTAAATCTGTTTTAATTAAAGAATTACATTTTGTAAAAAGTGTTCCTAGTTTATAAGATAGTATTGTATAAATCATGGTAAGTTCAATATCTTCAGATGGGATATTTTGAAAAAAACTATCTTCTAAAGACATCCATCTTTGATCTGGATATGCACTAATAACAGCGTTGAACATAATTAGTTTTATATCATCTTTTCTAACCGAAGTATAATTTTTATTAACATAGTTTTGAAGTTTTATTAGATTTAAAGTAAAGTTGTTAAAAGATCTTATATTAGGCATGATATCTTCTCCTTATAATATTTTGTGATAAATTCAGTTTAGATAAATAGGTTAAAACTTCTTGGATTATTTTTTTCGAAGTCGTATTATTTTGATCTATTGCTAATAAATCTTCTTTGGCTTTATTAATTAATTCTTCATTATTACTTTTTATTATATCTAATAATATGCTTAAAGTACTAAAAGATTGTTTTGAAAATTGTAATTGTTCTTGATTGGCATTTTTCATAAAGGATTCTATTTTTTTGAATATGGTCAATAATGAATCTTCTGGTAAGATGAAAATATAATAAACTTTTTCTTGTATTTTATATAATGATTTTATTAATGTGTTGTAGGATTCTTCACTCATTTCGGGAGTTTCTAAATTTCTACTGAAAATTATTTCTAAAAATTCATGGTAACTAAAGGTTCTACTTTTAGTAATTATATTTACGATACATGAATAAAGTGGTTCAGATAAAAGTAATTTTGTGTATTTAACATAATTTAAAGGGCTTTTTTTAAGAAGGGCAAGAATGCTTATTAATTCACCACAATATTCAGGATCTTTGGATAAAAATTCGATTCCAATTTTAGTGGCAATAATTGTGAATACCATTTGTTCATCAATAGAATATACATAATTAATGTTGTTTTTAAAAAGAAAGGCAATTTCTTGCCAGTATTCAGGCGTTATAGAATTTATAGCTTTTTTAAATTCTTTGATTAATATTGGGTCAATAAGATCAATATACTCACTTTTTAAAATGTCTGTTTCTAATTTCCTTAAATAAGGATTAAAATATAATACCATAAAACCACCCAACACTTCTTGATGAATTAATTTTAGCATGAATTAATTTTGATGTAAATTAAAATGTGATGTATTGTTTGTAAAAACGTTTTTTAACATATAATAATGTTTTGTTTCATAATCTTTTATAGGGGATTTTAATGAAAAAAATATTACTATTAATTATGTTTTTAATACCATTTAAGGTTGTTGCTATGAGTGCATCAAGTATGGTGGCGGTTGATTTAGATAATGATTATGTTTATTACGATGTAAATAAAGATGATAAAAGATTAATCGCGAGTATTACAAAAATTATGACAGCTATAGTTACAATAGAAAATATTGATATTGATAAAGAAATAATTGTTGGTGAGGAGGTTTTAAAAGCATATGGTAGTGCTATATACATTAATGTTGGAGAAAAAATAACAATTAGGGATTTATTATATGGTCTTATCATGCGAAGTGGAAATGATGCAGCGGTTGTTTTAGCTAAAAATGTTGCAGGATCAATGGAAGGATTTGCTCATTTAATGAATGAACTGGCAAGTAATGTTGGAATGAAAAATAGTAATTTTGTAAATGCTCATGGGCTTGAAGAAAATGATGGTAGTGCAAATTATTCTACCGCTTATGATATGGCTTTAATAACAAAGTATGCTATGAATAATAAAACTTTTAGAGAAATATTTGGTACTAAAAAGTATGTTGCTAAATCAAGTGATAAAACTTATAGTTGGACAAATAAAAATAAATTATTACATAGTGAAGATTATATTACCGGAGGTAAAACTGGTTTTACGGAAAAAGCAAGAAGGACACTAGTAACAACAGCATCTAGAAATAATATAAATGTTGTAGTGGTTACATTAAATGATGGAAATGATTTTTTAGATCATAAAAATATGTATGAAGAAATATTTAGAAATTATGAAGCAATTAAGGTTCTGGGTAAAAATAATATAAAGATAAAAGATGAGAAAGTTTATAAAAATGATACTTTATATTTAGATGAAGACGTTTATGTAAGCGTAAGAAATAAAAGCAAAGATAAAATAGATGTAAATTATGATTTGTTTGATGAAGAAAAATATTCTTCTGGTGATATAGTGGGGTATGTTAGTGTTAGTTTAAATGGTAAAGTCATTAGAAAAGAAAATGTTTATGTTAAAAAAGAAGAGGCTGTTAAAGAACATGTTAGTTGGTGGACAAAATTCTTGAGGTGGCTAGGATGGTAAGTTATATTTGGTTTTTCTTAATAATTGTTGGGATTGTCTATTCTTTTTTAACGGGCAATGTTACAAATATAAATGAGAGTATTTTAACTAATGGAACTGAAGCATTAGAATTAATGTTATCAATATTTCCTGTTATAGTTTTATGGAGTGGCATTATGAAAATTGCTGAAGATGCTGGGTTGCTTGTTAAGTTTGCAAAGTTTTTAGAACCAATTTTATCAAAACTTTTTCCAAGTGTTCCAAAAGATAATCCTGCTTTAGGTTATATTGCTTCAAATATTGCTGCTAATATGATGGGACTTGGAAGTGCCGCAACACCATTTGGATTAAAAGCAATGAGTGAACTGCAAAAAATAAATGATAAAAAAGATACTGCTAGTGTACCAATGATTACGTTTTTGGTTTTAAATACTGCTGGAGTAACAATTGTACCTACGACTGTGCTAGCTTTAAGAATATCATATGGGTCAATTAATCCTTCAGAAATAATTGTACCTGGTGCTATTGCAACATTTTGTTCATGTATCGGAGCTGTGTTAATAGATTATTTTATAAGAAAGCGAGGTAAAATTTGAATACTTTATCAAAAATAGTTATACCTTTTTTTGTTTTTTTTGTAGTTTTTTATGGGTTTATTAAAAAAGTAAATTTATATGATTCTTTCTTAGAAGGTGCTAAAGAAGGATTACAGATATCTGTTAATATATTTCCAAATGTTATAGCTATGGTTTTTGCAATAAATATTTTTCTTGATAGTAATTTTGTTTATGAAATATTAAGAGTTTTTGAAGGTTTTTTAATGAAATTTAATATTCCTTTGGATATTTTGCCGATGGCTATTTTAAGACCAATTTCAGGTACGGCAACTTTAGCTATAATGAATGATATATTTATGAATTATGGACCTGATTCATATGCTGGTAGACTTGCAAGTGTTCTTCAAGGTTGTACTGATACTACAATTTATGTTTTAGCTTTGTATTTTGGTTCAATTGGAGTAAAAAAAATAAGATATTCTTTGGTAGTAGGTTTAATTGCAGACTTAATCGGTATTACAATTGCCTTTATTTTAACCGCGATATTTTTCTAATATTGTTTTAATTTATTTAAAATCATGTTATAATTTACTTGAAGGAGACCATTATGGAAAGATTACAAAAAGTTATTGCTTCTTTTGGGTATACATCAAGAAGAAAAGCAGAAGATTTGATTAAACATGGCAAAGTGTTAGTAAATGGTAAGGTAATAACTGAACTTGGTACTAAAGTTCTAGCTAATGATATAATAAGTATAGATGGTGTTATTATAAATAAGGATGTAAAACATGAATATTATTTGCTTAATAAACCTAGACAAGTAATAAGTAGTGTGGAAGATAAATTAGGAAGAATAACGGTTAGGGATTTAATAAATACTGAAGCTAGAATATATCCGGTTGGAAGGCTTGATTATGATACAACAGGTTTAATTATTTTAACTAATGATGGAGATTTTGCTAATATGCTTATGCATCCAAGTTATGAAATAGAAAAAACATATGTTGCTAAAATTAATAAGATACTTGATAAAGATGATATAAACAAATTAAAAAAAGGTATCGTTATTGATAATAGGAAAGTAGATATAAAAAGATTTAAAATAAGAAAAAAAGATGTAGAAAAGAATACTTCAATTATAGAACTTACAATTGTGGAAGGAAGAAATCATATTGTTAAAAAAATATTTGAAAGTATGAGAATTGATGTTATTAAATTAAGTAGGGTAAGTTATGCATTTTTAACTTTAGATGGACTTAAATCTGGGGAATATAGGAAGCTTAGTATTAAAGAAATTAAAAGATTATATGCATTAAAAAAATGTTAAGTTTAGATACTTAGCATTTTAATTTTCTTCTTTGATTTCGATAGCTGCAGTTGGACAAGAATTTATAGCATTTTCTAAATCCTTACTATCTAAATTATCACTGTTTGTAGCTTGTGATAGACCATCAACTATTTCAAAATGTTCTGGGTCAATAGCTGCACACATTCCACATCCAATGCAATTTTCATTAACATTTAGTTTTTTCATTATTCCCTCCTTATTTTATTATAGGGGATAGATTATAAAAAATCAATTATTTATGCTTTAAAAAAATACTTAAATATGTTATTATGAGTATAGAGGTTTTGAAGATGGAAACAAGAATTGATAAATTTAATGAATCTAAAAGTATGTCAAGAGTAGCAAAAAATAGTAGTTTATATAGAGAAATAAACGATAGCGAACTTGATAATTTTAATGTGCGTAGTAATGCTACAGTTATTGGAAATCAAGACAAAGAAATAGATGTTGAACAAATTAAAAAAATTCTTGATAAAAGATATAATAGTGCTCCGCGAAGAAGAAGTATTAGAATAGAACCTCAAGAAGAAGTAAGTAGAATAAGCGTTGATGATACAAAAGAATATGATCTTACTAAAGTTTTGGAAAAAGCTAAAGATGAAAAAGTAGAAACTTATGAAGAAAATCGAGCTAAGAAGTTAAGAAATACACAATATGATATATTAAATAATTTGAATTTAGATGCAAGCGAAGAAGAAGTAAAAGAAGAAAAGAAAATAGATCCTGAAGAAAATTTAATGAATTTAATAAATACAATTACTATTAATGAAGCTAAAAAACAAGAAAGTAAGAAAGATGATGTTGATCCTTTAGATATTTTAACTGATTTAAAAGGAGAAGATGATACACAAGTATATGATAGTATTACCACTGTAACTAAGATTACAGAAATTAAAGAAAAAGAGAAAGAAAAAATAGATAATAATAAAGATAATAATACAATTGATAATTCTTTTTATACAGATAATTTATTTAAGAAAAAAGATTTTGAAGAAGATAGTAATGATTTTGTAGATGAAGATAAATTAGGTATAGGAATAAAAATATTAATTGCTTTAGTTATAATAGTCTTTGTGGTGGGATTAGTTTTATTTATAAAATCTGTTATATAATCATATTATTTAATATGAAAAGGTTTAGAAGAAGAAAAAATAGTAAAATATCAAAGTTTTATTTAGTGGTAGTAACTTTGATATTTTTTTTTACAAGTATATTTTTTAATTTATATAGTAAAACAGCAAGTAATAATTTAATTGATGTTGCTTTTATTAAGTTAAATGAGTTTATGGATAGTTTTTTAAGTAATAATATAAATTATGATTTATTAAAAGATGATGTAATGAAAGATATAATAGTAATTAATAAAAATAAAGATGGGGAAATACTTTATGTTTCATATGATATGGATCAAGCATATTTTGCTTTAGAGGTTGTTACCCAAGAACTTGAAACTGCAATTAGCGAACTAGAAAATGGAAATAATGTAAATAAAAGTAAAAATATAGTTGGGGGTAAAAATGGAATTGCATTAAAAATGCCAATGTTTGTAAATAGTAGTAATATGTTTTTATCTAATTTGGGACCTAGTGTTTATGTTCCAGTTAATTTTGTTGGATCTGTTTTAACAAATATAAAAACTAAGATAACTGATTATGGAATTAATAATGCTTTAGTGGAAATATATGTAACTGTGGTACTTCAAACTAATTTAATTAGTCCGGTGGTGGAAAAAGAAAGTAAAATAGATTATGATGTTTTAATTGCATCAGCTGTTATAAATGGTAGAGTTCCAGAGATTTATGGTGGGTTAATTCAAAGTAAAAGTAATAGTTTATCTATTCCCATTGATTAATTTTTGTGTTATAATCTATTATAGGGTGAAGAATAGTGGATAAAGTATTTATTAATAATGCATTTACTAAAGCTATTGATGACTATTTGAAAAGTTCAGATAATGTCCAAGGGGTTATGTATAACTCTTTCTTAGTAGTGGTTATTAGAATGCTTGTTGCTATTTATAGTGAACTAGATATAATAAATCCAAAGATTATAGATGATGAAGATTTATTTAAAGAAAATTTAGCTAAGTTTGGATATAGTAAATCAGATGTATTAGTATTTTTATCTAATATACAATTGTTTTTAGATTTTGAAGATGAAAATGATAAGAGAAAAATTAAGAAAAAAAATCCTTATTTTATAATAATTCAAAAAGAATTAGTAGATATGTTAATAAAAAAGAAACTTAATTTTTATTTAACTGAAGCTGAAGTAAGAGAATTTTATGATTTATTATATACACCTTATTCAAAAAATCCTTTGAGGGTTTCATATAATTTCTTACAAGCAAGTGATGTTATGGAAGTAGATAAATATTTTAAAGTACAGATGAAAAATAATGTTAAAGTTATATTACCTAAAGAAAAACATTTACTTAATGCTAAAGCTTATGAAATATTAAATTATAGTTTTGACAATATAAAAAATTTAGAAAGTAGTGAAGTTGATAAAATTAATTCACAAGTATATGATTATTTTAAAATTAGAGAGAATGCTATAAATAAAGAATATTTGTTGGAAAAAGCGATTGAAGCAATAGAAAGAGAAAATAATAAAGTTACTAGTGGCAATGGTTATGTTGATATATTATTAGTACTTAGTGTCATTTGTACAGTATTGATGCTACTTGGAATAGTATTGTTTATTTTAGTGTAGGGAGGGTTTATGGAAGTAATAATTGATAGTAAAACATATGAAGTAATAAAAAATGTAAAAGATGCATTAGATGTTGAAGATTTAGGAGGTAAAATTACAGATTATTACGATAGTTTTGATTATATTCTAGGAGATTATGCATATGGTAAAGTAAGACTTAAAGGTTTTAATGATAAAGATAATAAGAATTTTAAACCTGTTAATGATATAAATAAAGTTGATGAATATATTGAAAACTGTTGTGCATATGGTTGTAAATATTTTATATTGAAAATTAAAAAATAATTTGTTATAATTTAAGAAGAATAAAAGAAGGGATTGAATAATATGGAAAGATTAAAAATAAATACAATGTCTGGGAATAGTTTGGAAAAACCTATTGTAACTGCTTTTAGAAGTAATGGTGGAGAATATGTTGTACTTGATAATGAAATGAATGGTACAATGGGATTGCCAATTATTTTAGTTACTAAATTAGTTAATAATACTTTAACACTTATTCCAGATAGTGAATGGAATGCTGTGAAAGAAGCTTTAAGATTAATTATTTCTGGTAGTCAAACTGATTATATTATTTTAGGAAATGTAATTAATGCTGAAGATATGTTCTTTAAACAATTAACTCTTCCAGTTGCATCATTTGAAGCTTTAAAAAATAATTATAAACCAGTTGCTAGTGTTAATACTCCGGTAGAACCACAAGTTCAAGTGGCATCTCAACCTGTTATGGAAAATGTTATGCCAGAACCTCAAGTTATGCCAAATATAAATCCAGTGCATATAGAAACACCAATTATGGAAAGTCAAGCTACTAGTCCAGTGGAAATGCCTCATCCAATGCCTGAAGTTAATGTTGCACCTGAAGCACCAATTATGCCAAGTGCACCAGTTCAAAGTCAAAGTGTTGCAGAAGTAGCACCATATACTGAAACAGTAACTCCAATGCCAAGTGTTGAACCTATTCCCGAAGAACATGAAGAAGTTCCAGTTGATTTTACTGCTGATAAAGAAGCTTTCTTAAAAGCTTGTGAAAATATGTTTGATGCATTGGTTGCAAAATTTAGTAATAAGTAATAAGAAATAGACATAAAAGTCTATTTTTTTTAATATTATGTAATATGAAAGAAACATTAGAATATTATTATAATTTAGATATAGATAACTTAGAAGAACTTGATGGAAAATATCATTTTAAAATAGAAAATCAAGATTTCTTTTTTGTGTTTTATAATCGTGGTCTAGAAGAATTAGAGGATATAATAGAAGTATGTAATGAAATGTTTCTTAAGGGAATAAATGTTCATGAAGTAATAAGAAATAGAAATAATAGTTTTTTAACAAAAGTAAATGAATATAATTATATACTTTTTAGAGTTAATAATTTAAGTGAAGAGTATGATATTTTTGATATGGTTAATATAAGTAATAAATTGATTTTAAATAATAATAAATCTAGTTTATATAGAAATAATTGGTGGAGTTTATGGAGTGATAAAATAGATTTTTTCGAATATCAAGTAAGAGAGTTAGGAATAGAAAAAAATGTTGTTAAAAGTTCGTTTAGTTATTATGTTGGTTTAGCTGAAAATGCCATTAGTTATGTTAATAATGCCGTATTAAAATATGGTGGTGTTAATAGTGGAAGAATAGTTTTATCTCACAGAAGAGTATTTTTTCCAAATTATAGATTAAATTATATGAATCCTTTATCATTTGTGTTTGATCTTGAAGTAAGAGATGTTGCTGAATATTTAAAAGCAATGTTTTTTAAAAAAGATAGGGAATATTGTTTAGATGAATTAAAGAGTTATTTAAGTATTAGAAAATTAAATATATATGAGTATCATATGTTTTATGCAAGATTATTATATCCGTCATATTATTTTGATGTATATGATTCTGTTATGAATAAAAATGTAAATGAAGAAGAATTAGTTAAGATAGTAAAAAGAAGTAATGATTATGAAGAGTTCTTAAAAAAAACATATTTAGAAATATCTAAATATGTTAGGTTAGATAAAATAGATTGGATTATAGAGGGACATTAATAACTCCTTCAAGTTCTGGTATTTGAGCTTGGAAAAAGCTTAAAACTCCTTCGTTTAAGGTATTGTCTTGAAACATACAGCTTTGACATGCTCCGGTTAAACGTACATATAGATAATTATCTTCGTATTTTATAAATTCTATATCTCCGCCATCCATATTTAGATATGGCCTTAATTCGTCAACCATTTTTTTAATTTTATCTATTAATTCATTTTTATCCATATTGTTCACCTAGAAATATTATAATCTTAAATAGTTGTTAAGTCTAGTGTTTTTTGTTATACTAAATGTATAAGAAGGTGTAGTATGCTGAATGTTGGAGATATTGTTCTTGCCAAAGTAACTGGAATATCTGATTTTGGATTTTTTGTTAGTATTGGTGAGTTTACGGGATTATGTCATATATCAGAAATATCTAATAATTTTGTAGAAGATATAAAAAAATTTGTTGCAATTGGTGATGAAATATATGTTTTAATTCTGGATATAGATGAGGAAAGTAAGAAAGTTAAAGTGTCTATAAAAGATATTTATTATTTGAGTCATGATGATGAAAATAGAATAAAGGAAACAAGACGAGGTTTTTTACCATTAAAAGAAATGTTACCTATATGGATAAAAGAAAAAATGGTCGAATACGAAAATAAAGAAAAGGGAAGCTAAGCCCTTTTTTATTATAATGTAATATACAAAAAGACTCTTGAATATTCAAGAGTCTTATAAATTCAAACTGGCGCCCGATGTAGGACTCGAACCTACGACCTAACGGTTAACAGCCGTGCGCTCTACCGACTGAGCTAATCGGGCGTTTAAAAGCCTATCACAGGCTTGTTTTGATTTTCATGGTGGCTCCAGCGGGAATTGAACCAGCGACACAAGGATTTTCAGTCCTCTGCTCTACCGACTGAGCTATGGAGCCATAATGGCGGTTCGTACGGGATTTGAACCCGTGATCTCTTGCGTGACAGGCAAGCGTGATAGGCCTCTACACTAACGAACCATGGTTGCGGGAGAAGGATTTGAACCTACGACCTTCGGGTTATGAGCCCGACGAGCTACCAGACTGCTACCATCCCGCGATAACTAATATTTTTAAATTGGCGGAGGAAAAGGGATTCGAACCCCTGCGCCGCTTTCACGACCTGTCGGTTTTCAAGACCGATCCCTTCAACCGGACTTGGGTATTCCTCCATGCATTTTTCTGAATGCATTTTGATTATAACAAATTAAAACCTATATTGTCAACTATATTTTATGAAAAAAATAAAGAAATTTTACAAAAGTACTTGAAATTGATAAATTTTTATATTATACTTAAGAAGTCTTATTCATTAAGACAGTGCCTTGCCCAAGTGGCGGAATAGGTAGACGCACAGGACTTAAAATCCTGCGGGTGTTAAAGCCCGTGCCGGTTCAAGTCCGGCCTTGGGCACCAATTTGATAATTACTCGAGCTTTTGGCTCGAGTTTTTATATTTGTGTTTTTTAATTTTTATATTTATGATAATATTATTATAAGGAGAGAGTATGAAATTAGAAAAATTAAGAGAATATCAAAAAGAAATATTTGATTTAGAGCATTGTATTAATATAATTGGATGGGATTTGAGAATATCAACCCCTAAAGGTGAAAAAGAAGAAGTTGTAGATCTTATTGGTAGTTTAGAAGATAGATTGTTTAAATTACAAACGAATAAAGATTATGAAATTTTGTTAAAAGATGCAATAGAAAGTGATGAATTAAAAAAATTATCTTTAAGTGAACAAAGATATATAAATAATTTATTAAAAAATTATTATAAAAGAGTTAATGTTCCAAACAATTTTTATATTGAATATACAGAATTTGTACATAAAAGTACAATAGCATGGGAAGAAGCAAAAAAGAATAATGATTATAATTCTTTTAAACCATATTTAGAAAAAGTAATTGAGTTAACTAAAAAATATTATAGTTATATAAATTCTAATGGAGATTTATATGATGTAATGTTAAACGAATATGAAGCTGGGCTAACAAGTGATGTAATAGATAAATTGTTTAGTGAACTAAAAGAAAAAATTTTACCAATAATACCTAAAGAATGTGGAACATCAAGATATATTAAGATGAATGCTAGTGAAGATAATATATTGAAATGTGCTGAGTTTTTGTTAGATTATATAGGGTTTGACATGAATAAAGGAAAACTAGGATTTTATCCACATGGGTTTACTGAGAAAATTGGTAATAATGATATTAGAATAGCTTTTAAAAAAACAGATAATGCTTTAGATTTTGTAAGTACAATTATACATGAAGGGGGACATGGTATTTTGGAACAAAATGTAAATAGTAATTTATCTAAATATGAATGTGTGACTTGTGATGGAATAAATGCTTTACATGAAAGTCAATCAAGATTTTTTGAAAATATGCTAGGAAGAAATATTAATTTTTGGATTCCAATTTATGATAAAGTTAAAGAAATGTTAGGATTAGATGTTGATATAAATGAATTTGTTAAGGGGTTAAATAGTCCAGTTGCAAGTTTAGTTAGAACTGAAGCTGATGAACTAACATATTGTATGCATATAATTTTAAGATATGAAATTGAAAGAGATTTATTTAATGGGAAAATAACTGTAAATGATTTGCCTAATATATGGAATAAAAAAATGAAAGAATATTTAGGTGTTGAAGTAATAAACGATAGAGATGGGGTAATGCAAGATATTCATTGGGCTGAAGGAGATTTTGGATATTTCCCATCATACTTAATTGGATCTATTTTTGATGGAATGTTTTTAGAAATAATTGAAGAGAATTTAGGAAGCATTGATGATATATTAAAAAATGGAGATATTAAAGTAATAACTAAATATTTAATTGATAATATATATGTAAATGGTGCAGCTTTTACGGGTATAGAAGTTTTAGAAAAACTTGGTAGAAGTAATTTGAGTGTTGTGCCTTTGATAAATTATTTTTATAAGAAATATGGAAATGGGAATTACTGACAAAATATTGTTAGTAATCTTTTTGTATGGTATAATTTTTGTGTGAGAAGTATGAAAAGTCGTGAAAATATTTATTATCTATTTTGGATATTTATTATTGGCTGTGTAGTTGGCTGGTGTGTTGAAGGTATTTTTTCATTAATTAAGTGGAAAGAATTTATTAATCATTCTGCAGTTGTTATTGGTCCTTTTAATGCTGCATATGGTCTTGGTGCTTTAATGTTAAGTGCACTTTTGTTTAAATTTAAAGATGATAAAATTTGGAAAATATTTTTAATAGGCTTTATTGGTGGTTCTGTTTTAGAATATATAATGAGTTTAGGAATGGAATTAGTGTTAGGATTTACTGCTTGGGACTATTCCAGAAAACCCCTTAATATAAATGGGAGGATTTGTGTTAGATATTCACTTTTCTGGGGAATTTTAGGTATTATTTGGATTAAATACATATATCCAAAGTTAATAAAGTTTATAGATAAAATAGATTATAATGTTGGTAAGAAAATAGCAATTTGGTTAAGTGTGTTTTTAGTATTTGATGGAATACTTACTGGAGTAGCAGTTAATAGAGCAAGAGATAAAGAAAAAGGGATTGAAGCAAAATATAAATATGAGGAAGTTCTAGATAAAACTTTTAATAAAGAATATTTGAAAAATATGTATAATGATAGCTGGAGTGATTAGATGAAAATTGTTGTATTTACATGTAGTACAGGTGGAGGACATAATAGTTGTGCTAAATATATTGCTGATGAATTTAATAAAGTTGGAATAGAATGTGATGTAAAAGACTATATGGAGTTAGCTGGAGAAAAAGCTAGTAAAAGAGCTGAAAAACTATATTTAGATTCTACGAAGGGAAAGGGAAATATATTTAAAACAGTTTATAAATTGGGTGAGCTTTATAATAAAACGGGAATAAAAAGTCCGGTTTATGGTTTTAATAAGTTGGTTGTAAAAAAATTAGATGAATTTTTAGTTAGTAACAATTATGATTTAGCTATTGGTACTCATGTATTTCCTTGTTTAGCTTTAACTGCTTTAAAGAAAAAGAAAGATATAAAATTTATTAATGTTGCTACAGATTATGAATGTATTCCTTTTTGGAATGAAACTAATCCGGATTTATTTGTTATTCCCAGTGAACAATTTATACCTAAATTTGTAGAAAAAGGTATAAAAGAAGAAGTATTGCTACCAATTGGAATACCTGTTGCATCTAGTTTTTTTGAAGTAAATGAAGATATTGATGTTCCTCATGATAAAAAAAGAGTATTGTTAACATCTGGAAGCATGGGTTTTGGGGAAATGAAAGCCTGTGTAGAAGCAATACTTGAGAATATTGATTGTAATTTAATTGTTGTTTGTGGAAGTAATCAAGAATTAAAAAGTGAACTTGATAAAATTAATAGTGATAAATTATATGTATTAGGATTTATTAATAATATGAATCAATATATGAAAAATAGCGATGTTATTATTGCTAAACCTGGTGGACTTACATCAACTGAAATAACTATGATGAGGAAGCCATTTGTTATAATGATGCCTATTCCTGGGGTAGAAAACTATAATGCTAGATTTTTTAGTGAAAATGGTATGGGGTTATATGCTAGTGATGTAAATGAAGTAGTTTTATGTACAAAAAGAATACTAGAAAATAAAGAATTAGAAAATAATATGATTGAAAATCAAAAAAAATACATAAATAGTAAATCGGCGAAAGATTTAGTTAGTTATGTAGTAAAAAATTTTAAATAATGATATAATAAAAAAATAAAGGTGATTATATGAATAATGAAAAAATAAGTATGTTAGAAAGATATGGCGTTGATTTAACAACAAAAGAATATATAACTGATCCTGCAATTGCAAGAGATGAAGAAATAAAACAAATTATTTTAGCTTTATTAACACCCGAAAAAAGTGCTTTACTTGTTGGTAAACCTGGTATTGGGAAAACGGCAATTGTAGAAGGACTGGCATATAGAATTCAAAAAGGATTAGTACCTGATGCTTTGAAAAATTATTCTTTAATTAAAGTAAATATTACAAGCCTTATTGGAGAAACTATGAGTGAAGGACAAGTTGAAAATAGAATTGATTTACTAGTTAGAGAATTAAGCGATAGATTAAATACGATTATATTTATTGATGAAACACATTTACTTGTTAATAAATCTGGTGGCATGGACTTTGCAAACATGCTAAAAGCAGGATTAGATAGAGGTCAAATTAAAATGATTGGTGCTACAACTACGGAAGAGTATGAACAATACATTTTAAGAGATAGGGCTTTTCTTCGTAGATTTCAAAAGATTGATGTTTTGGAAGCAGATAAACCTACAGTTGTAAAAATTTTAATGGGAACTTTACCTAAGCTTGAATATCAAATTGGTGTAAAGGTTAATTACCAACCATTTATAACTGAAAAAATAATGGCTTTTATTGTTGAAATGACTGATGAATATAAAAGAGTTTATGAAATTGCAAGTAGATATCCAGATATTTGTTTGACAATAGTTGCTAATGCCTTTACATTTGCTTTATATGACAACAGAAAAATTGTGTCTATAATAGATTTTTATAGAGCAATTAAAAATTCTAAAAATATATATGATGATGTAAAGGTTAAAGAAATAGCTAATTTTAAAACAACTTTTAAAGATTTATTTGATGCTGAAGGAATTGATATAAATACATTAGACTAGTTGGAAGTAAAGAAATCTTCCCACGGGTCTTTTTTCTTTAACCTTGTAATAGCTTTATCAATAGTTATTTCATTAGGTTTAATTTTGTCAAGTTCATTCCAAGTTATTGGCATTGATACCGGAGCATTTTTTCTTAATCTAACTGAATATGGTGCGACGAAAGTGGCACTTTTTTGATTGCGTAAATAATCGATAAATATTTTACTTTTACGATTTTCTTTTCTGATATTTGTTGTGAATAATTCCGGATGTGTATTTTCTAATATATTTGCTATATCTTTAGAAATTTTATAAAATTTTTTCCAAGTTAAATTATTTTTAAAAGGAACAACAACATGATAGCCTTTGCCACCACTGGTTTTTAAAAATGGCTTTAAGTTTAAGTTATCTAATATTTCTTTTAAATATTTTACTCCGATTCTTAGTTTATCAAGAGGAAGTGATTCATCTGGATCTAAATCAAATACCATCATATTTGGTTTATTTTTATTTGATGCATTACTTCCCCAGATATGAAATTCATAGCTATTCATTTGAACCTCACTTAATAAACCAATTTCATCCAGTATATAGTAATAATCTTTTTCTTTATCATTTTTAGATGAAATGTTTATTTTTTCTAAATAACCATTTTGATTTTCTAAATGTTTTTTGAAAAAAGTATTGTTATTTATTCCTGATGGGGCTCGCACTACACTTATAATTCTATTTTCTAGATAAGGCATCATGTATGGTGCTATTTTTTTATAATAGTTAAAGATATCTTTTTTAGTAATTTTACCAATTATTTTCTTTGAAGGATTGGTTAATAATATTTCTTTTTTGTTTACGTTATCTTTTATTTCTTTCATGGTTCTGTTTGTTTTAATACTTCTTTTATATTTGACTATATCAATGTAGTTTTCATAAAAGTCATGATCTTTTATAAGTAACCAGTTATCATCTTTAAAATGGGTTAAAGTCCACATGCCTTTAAGTCTTTTGCCACGCAGAATAACTTTTATTAAATTTTTTTCATATTTTACAATTTCGTAATATCCTAGATCAAATAACATAACTGTACCAGCACCATATTCACCTTTAGGTATTGTTCCTTCGAAAGTTTTATATGAAATAGGGTGGTCTTCAACTTTTATTGCCAATCTTTTGTCTTGGGGATTATAAGAAGGTTCTTTTGGTATTGCCCAGGAAGCCATTGTACCATTATGTTCTAATCTAAAATCATAATGATCTTTTCTTGCTATATGGTGTTGGACACAAAATGTTAGTTTTTTATTTTTCTTAGAAATTTTACCTATGGGTTCACTAGTTATATTAAAATTTCTTTTGCTATTGTATTTAGTTAATTTGTTCATAAATTTCACCATTATTATTTTGGATTTATTTGCTTATTATATACAATCTATGTTATATTACTTTTAGGTGATATTGTGAAGGTCTTAAGTATAAAAGAACCTTATGCTAGTTTAATTAAAGACGGGTATAAATGTTATGAAACAAGAAACTTTAAAACAAATTATCGTGGTGAATTATATATTCATGCTAGTTTAAGTAAAAGTAATCAAAATGATGAATTAAGTAAATTGATTACGCCGATGTATGGTGAGATTATTTGTAAATGTAAGTTATTAGATTGCATTTATATGACAGCTGAATTTATTGAAAATGTTAAGAAAAATAATAAAATGGAATATAAATGTGGATTGTATGAAGTTGGACGATATGCATGGATTTTGGAAAATGTTTTAGCTATTGAACCTATTAAAGCTAAAGGAAGACTGGGAATATGGAATTTTGAGTATGAAAAAAGCAAGTAGAAAATACTTGCTTTTTGTATCTTTAATGGGGCGATAACAAAGGTTATCTGAAACCCTAAAGCAAAAGTTGATAAACAACTAATCACTAATAATAGTTTAACATAAAAATTAAAAAGTAGCAATCGATAATTCGCGCTACTTATAAATGTGAAATTGATTATGCAACTGAATTGATAGAAGATAAGAATTTATCAACCATATAGTATTTAATATCATCATTGAACTCTTTTTCTTTTTTGGGATTTAATATTTTTTTAATATGACCTTTACCAACTAATATAAGACCAACATTATTGTTTTCAAATAGTTTGACATCTATTTTTTTATAACAACATTCATCAATAGCAACATAAACATAATCAGAATATTGCTTATAGGCAAGTGCCTGATTTAAGCCAGACTTCCAATCACTAAGTTTCGCCTCAATTGCCACAACATTTTTTGATGCAATATCAACTTTCTTTATAACATGTATTCTATTGTTTTTAATGGTTATATATCCTGCTTTTTCCAGTTTTTTTAAGAATTTCTTAAATTTTTTTAGTAGTTCTTTATTTTGAATATCAAGTTCATCGATATTTTTTTTCTTATTTATTATTATTTCATTAAAATAATAATAACTATCAATATATTCATCAAATATGGCAAAGTCTCTTTGTAATTCTTTTGAATAAACTACATCCGCAATGTTTTTACCATTTTGTAATTCTCTTACAACATATTTAATATTGTATTCATCTTGTAAAATTTTAACTAATTCATTAACTAAATCCTTTTCATATTTGAATGTCATATAATATCACCTTACTTATATTCTTTTGAGAATAGAAAGTATATCATTGATATCCGATTTCTTTATTAAACCATTATTTTTCAAACTTTCAAAGTTATTAATTGCCTTTTCTATTCTATTAACATAATAACACTTTTTTTCATTTTCATCAACGATGTCATTCAAATTTTTAAATTCTTTTTTCATTTGTTCAAGGAAATGTAATTTAATTTTATAGTCTTTTTCAGCAGCTATTTCAACAAAATCTCTTCCATCGCAATAACTACAATTGCATTTATTTAATTCATTGTAAATATCTCGTAAAGAATAAGCATCAGCACGATAATATGACATTAATGTTAGTAGTTGTGGAAAATAATATTTTGCATATAAATTAAATGGATCTGTTTCATCTTTGATGTAATTTTCATCAAAAAACTCTAAATTTGAGATTCCACATGAAAAACCATGTATCCCAATTGATATTAAATATAGTCCAAGTGCTACGGGAACTTTTAATGCAATTACATCTTTACCAGTTGATACTTGTAGCAATTTTATAAATTCAACATATGTTGCAATATTTTGAACATTTGGATTTTTCATATCAGAAATTTGTACAATATATTTATCAACTTTTAAATTAACATAATAAGATAACAATCTTTCTTTTTCATACATCAAATTATTAAGGTTTATTGATATCATTGCATATGTCTCTAGTTTTTTTCCGGCTTCTTCTATATAATCGATACTTTCATTTATTAATTGAACATTAACTTTTATCCACTCTTCAATTTTATCTGCTTTATAATTCGTATTACTAATATAATGATATGGCAAAATAACTTTATTAAACTCCGATACTTCATTATACCAATTTTTTATATATTCTTGGCGATTGTTTTTATTTATTAAATAATCTAAATCAATTACACCAGTTTTAGGACTATAAGATAAATTAACTAGACCTGTATATTTTGAAAAAGTGGCGTAACTGAATCGTTGAGTAGATGGGTCAATAATCACATCATCTGTATTTTTTAGCATATGATTATATAATCCTTTTTGTGAATATTTTAAATGTAATGGAAAAATACATTTTAAATTATTGTTTTCAACATATGTTTCATATACTTTTTTTTCATTAATTAACCAAGCATAATATTTAGAAGATGTTATATTATTTAAACCTTCAATATTATCGAAAGCTTGATAAAAATCTTCTATAGTTTGATATCTATTGTAATCCTTTTTTGATAATGCTTTATATATTATTTTTTCAATATATTGTGGTATTTCTTTATTTTTTTCGCTTGGAGGAATTATTGGCACATTAATAATTTTATAAACCAGTTCTTCGAGTGAAGTAACTTCATAAGGATATGATTTCGTAAACATTAAATATAAAATTACACCTAATGAGTATATATCACTTCTCTTTGTTATATGTTTACTATCAACAATTTGTTCTGGTGACATAAACATTGGACTACCAACACGATCACCAGTTCTAGTAATTGACGAAAAATCAATTAATTTAGCAAGTCCGTAATCAATAATTTTTATTGTTCCATCTTGCATTATTAATATATTATCAGGCTTTAAATCCCTGTGGATAATATCAAAATTATGAAGTTGATTTACAGCATTCAAAATATTCTTAAATAAATCAATTAATTTATCTTTATCACTAATTTCATCAATAATATCAGTAATCTTTTTGCCAGTAACAAATTCCATTATAATTATATGTGTATTTAAACCTGACTCTGATGTATATTCAAAATCATCATAGTATTTTACTAAATTTTCACTATCTGCAATCTTTAACGCATCAATTTCATTAGTTATTCTATTTCTATCATTCTTATATTCACTTAATACAAAAGATTCAGCAAATACCTTTGCAGCATAGATATTATCATCTTTTTGTACTTTATAAACAGTTCCAAAACTGCCAGAACCCACGACTTCTAAAAAACTATATCCATTTATCGTTGAACCTAAAAAATTCATTTTAACACCTCATTTTTAAAAAAAGAGCCTAGTAAACCTATTTTTGTATCAATAAGTCTTTACTAGCCCTTATTTAGTTCTTTGCTTTCATTGACAATTATTATAACATATTATCGTCAATATTTCATTCATTTTATGTAATTTTTATAAAAACAACAAAAATAATGGTATAATTATTGTAGGTGGTGGTTTAAATGGTAGATATGCATATGCATTCATTGTATTCTGATGGTGATAAACCATTGGAAGAAGTATTAAAAAAATGTGAAGAAAAACATCTAGAATATATTTCCTTAACAGATCATAATACATGTAGACAATACGAAGATGAGGCATTAAAGAAAAATATTTTTACAGGAAAAATAGTAATTGGTGCTGAAATGAATGCAACATTAGATAATGGCAAGAGAATAGAGTTTTTAGCATATAACATTAAAAATCCAAAAATAATAAATGATTGGTCAGATAAGTTTTTCTCAAAAGAGATACTAACTGAAAAGTTTGAAAGTGCTAAAAAAGCTTCTTTAGAAATGTGTGAGAGAGCTGGATTAAAATATAATTTAGATAATATTAAAAAAGATATTCCAGTAACAGATTTCTTTATCGTTTATTTGTTTTATGAAATAATTAAGTATCCTGAAAATGTTGAAAAATTAGGTAGTTATGCTAATTCTTTTAATGATTTTAGAAGAATTGGATTAGATAATCCAGATAGTGTTTTCTATCTTGATGAAAAGAAAAAATTCCCAACTCCAAAATTCAGAGATGTTGCAGATAAAATTCATGAAGCTGGTGGATTAGTTTTTTTAGCACATCCATTTGAATATAAGTTTGAAGATACAATTGGATTTATTGATGAATTGAGAAAAGAAGTAAAACTTGATGGTATTGAATGTTTTCATCCATCCGCTGAAAGTGATAATAGAATAAATATTCTTCTTGATTATGCAAAAAAGAATAATTTATTTATTAGTGGTGGTAGCGATTTTCATGGAGATAAAAAACCAAATAATGATATAGGTATAGGTTCAGGAAGTTTGAATATTCCTAAAGAATATATTGAAAAATGGGCTGAGGTGATTGATTTATGCAAGACAAGGAAATATGGGACTTATTAATAGTAAGAGCAAAAGATGTATTAAATCCAAGACAAATATCTAATCATATTAAAGCAGGAATGGTTAGTGCAGCAATTCAATCTAAAAATGGTAATGTTTATACAGGTGTGTGTATTGATACTTGTTCTACTTTAGGTATATGTGCTGAAAGAAATGCCATTCATACAATGATAACTAATGGTGAAGATGAAATATCTAAAATCGTTTGTATTATGCCTAATGGAAAAATTGGTGGAGCTCCTTGTGGAGCGTGTAGAGAATTAATAATGCAATTAGGTAAAGATTCAAAAAATATTGAAATACTAGTTGACGATAAAACTTATGAAACAAAAAAAATGAGTGAATTATTGCCTGATTGGTGGGGAAAAAGTGATTAACACTTAAAAAGAACGATGACTTATAATGATAAGCCATCGTCTTTTTCTTTATCTTTTTTATCGTTATAAAATTCTTCAGTATACTCATCCATTTCATCATTAATATGTTTAGTTACTTTTTCAATTTCTTTTTTATTAAATAGATTAAATCTTTTAAATGATTTTTCTCTCTTTCTTATAACTTCAGGATCATATTGTTGTTTAAAAAAATTAAGATTTATATTATTGTAATTAAATAATCTATAAATTAGATTTTGTATAAATTCTGGAAGTTTTTTAATTATTTTATTTAAATGATAAATAAGATAATCTGTTCTTTCTTTTAAATCATTGTATCTATTTTCAGTTTGATAATTGATACTCTTTAAATGTTCATTTTCTTCTTTTAATTTTTTATTTTCGTCTAATAATTGATTTTTAGATTTAATAATAATTTTATTATTAAGTTTTTTCTTTTTATCAATTTCATCGTTTATATCATCTTTATCTTTATTAAGTTTAGTAATTTGTTTATTGATAGATTCTTTATTATCTTCTAAATCAGATACTTCATCTTGAAGATTAGATATTTCTTGTTTAAGTCCTTTAACTCTTTCATTAAAGAGTTTTCTTTCATATGAAGTAATATCTCTATTTTTACCTTTTTCTTTTTCTTTAAGTTTAGAATCTAATCCATAAACAATATTAAATTCATTAATACATCTTTCTCTCATTTTATCTTGAATAACTACTAGTGATTCTTTTGTGAAGATGGAAGTTTTACCAACTTGTCTTGATAAACCTGTTTTACAATTTTCTTTTACTGGAACTCCAACTATATGCATATGAGGAGAATGTTCATCAAAATGTATAGTAGCATTTGCTATATAAAAGTCTGGAACTATTTCTTGTATATCTTCTAATTGTTGTTCGAATACTTGTATCATTTGATATTTGTATTCTAGGCTTTTTTCATCCCAATATTTCATGTTTCCAAGTTCAATAACTATCTCACAAGCAAGGTCATGTTTTGTATCATTACTTATTTTATTAAAGTAGTTATCAATAGTTCTATCATCTCTTGTTTGTTTTTTATTATATTTTAGTCTAGATTCTTCAAATAAATCTAAATATAATTCTTTAACATCTTTAGTAATATCATTTGAACCTTTAATAGTTTTAATTAGTTCTTGATTATTATAATATTGTCTTAAATTATGATGATTAACTTTACCTAATTGCTTAACATTTTGAATAGCATTATTATTTTTTGATGTAGTACCTGATGGAGTATTCTTTGCTTCTTGTCTTGCTTTAATAGATTTGTTTTTATCATTACCTAAATGTAGTGAATAAGATAATTCCATATTTTTAACACCCCCTAAATTATGAATATTGAAAATGGCACGAAAGTGGCTTTGTCATTATTCATAACTTCCTATATATCTTGTCAGAGACAAGATATGGAAGCTAAGGTTTACCACCTTAGAAACCGTTTACTTTATTTCACAATAACCAAAACTTCGTAATTGTTAAAGTTCATAAAGTATTAATTTTTAAATTGCTATCACCACTTACAAAATTACTTTGTAATTTCATAACGTGCCACGCATTTTAAAAATCTTCTTCGGTAACATTATCGGGTATTGTTTCAAATACATCTCTAATGTTTACCTTTATATCATTTGGATTATTCTTTGTAGCAAGCATTCCCATAGATAACCAATTCTTATTTCCATTATTGTTATCTTGTAATGGGAATACTCTAATAGGTACTTCATTTCTTTGAAGTGGTCCTATATCTAATTTTTCAGTCTCTTTATAATAAGTTCCTTTATATAAATTTACTTCATAATATTCATTTAATCTATATAAGTGTTGCATTACATCTTTAATAGGCAGATATTCACTATACCTTATATTTGTATCTACACAAACACCATTAAAATCGTATGTAAGAGATCTCTTTCTATCAATATAACCTTTCTTATATAAATCTTCATAATCATTATAAAAAGTACTCCTAAAATTAATTTGCTTTACATGATATTTTTTATGTTTGATTTCTAATTCAATATCATCAATATATCGCATAACTATATCAGCTTTAGTTTCTCTATCAAGTAAATCCCAGTTTTCATTAAATGCATAATAAGATATTGGTAGTTTAACTTTATTGATAAAGTCCATATCTCTTTTTAATAAAATATCTTCTGTAGTAAAGTTTAATTGTTCTGCTTGTGAGTTTTCTAATAGTTTAGAATTAATAAAATCTATTTGACTATCTATAGTTTTAGACTCTTGTTTATATTCTTCTTCAGTAAATACTGAATCAATATATGCTTTCCTAATTCTTTCTTTTTTATTATTTAAACTTTTCAATTCTTTTTCTAATTCAACTTTTGGATCATTTAATTTTGATTTTAAAACTGGTAGGAAAAACTCATTGACAACATTATCGTATTCTAATATATCGGCAAGTAAATTTTTAACTGAAATTTCAATAACTTCTTCTTTAATATTATTTTTACAATCTTCACACCTATAATAGAAATACCATTTATCTGATTTCAGTTTATGACTAGCACCACCAGCAAGTATTCTTCCACATTTAGGACATTTAAGTTTTTGTAAAAATATATATGTTTGTGTTCTCATATAACTTTTTTGATTTTTCTTTTTTTGAACTTGGCAATTTTCCCATAACTCTCTTGATACAATAGGTTCAACTATATTCTCATAATAAACAGGTTTATTAAATGTTTTACCAGATACAAAATCACCTTTATATATTTCATTTGAGATAATACGAAGTATTCCAGTATCTCGCCAATTTGTTTTTCCTAATACTTCTTCTTGATTAAATATAGTAGCAATATTAGAATAACTTTTACCCTCAAAATATAAATCATATATTCTTTTAACAATATCTTTAGTTAATGGATCTATTACTAGTTTTTTACCATCTCTTTTATAGCCTAATGGATTTTTACCTGGAATATGACCTTCTTTAATTGCACCAACCAAACCGAATTTAGTTCTTTCACTTGTTCTTTCAATTTCATTTTGAGAAACACTAGTAAGCATTCTAGCAACTAATTTACCACTTGAATTAGTAGTATTAATTTCTTCATTAGCACAATCTAGATATGCATTGTTTTCTTCTAGAAATCTCATAATACCTTCTAGGTCAAATACTGAACGAGTTAATCTATCTAATTTTAATACTACAATAGTATTACATTTCTTTTCTCTTATATCTTGTAATAATTCTTCAAATGCAGGTCTATAATTACCAGTTTTAGCACTTATTCCAGCATCTTTGTATAATTTATATATCTCATAACCTTTATACTTACACATAGCTCTTAAACGCTTTTCTTGTTCTGGTAAACTAAATCCCTCACGAGCTTGATCTTCAGTACTAACCCTGATATATAATCCTGCAACTTTCTTTTCACTAACCATAAAACCTCAACTCCTTTTACTAAAAAAGAGGAGCCAATAGTATTTAATAAAGTCTAAATACTACTGACTCCTCACAATATTCAATATTATAAATTTTTTGTTTATGTATATATTTTATCATAGATGTACCTCTCTTTCTAGAGAATACCTCTTTCATTGGTTATTTATAATATCACTTTTTTTTGATTTGTCAATTCACTGTTTAGGGAATAAGTAGTATTTAGATTGTTTTTAAATAATCTTCTAATTCTGATAATTTAATCTTATTAGATAAGTTTTCAATAAATATTTCATTAGAATAATTAAACACAAGAAATGTTATGTTATTAATTATTATTCTATGTGGCTCAATATAAATTAAGTTAGTTCTATCAACTTTTCTAATATTACCCTTAATAATAGTTGGTTTAGTATTAGTAAAATCACATATAAACTCAATTTTCTTTTTTAATGATTCTTCTAATGAAAGTTCTTCTTTAATAATATTTACCATTGTTTCCATCCTTTCTTTTTAAGTTAGGATAGTTTTTAATAACAAAAAAACTAATCCATTTCTGAATTAGTCATTTATCATAACTCGAAAAGTTCGAGCAGATTTCACAATGGGGCACAATAAGGGAATCGAACCCTTGCATACCGGAGCCACAATCCGGCGTGTTAACCACTTCACCAATTGCACCATGTCTTTGCATAACTTATCTTATCAAATTTTTTTTATAAAAGCAATACCCTAAATGCAAAAAATATGTTATTATTATATTGTATGGAGATGATTCAAATGAATGATGTTACAAAAGTGTTGTGTGAACGAAGAAGTATTAGAAAATTTAAACAAGATCAAATACCTGATGATATACTAAATGAAATATTAAAATGTGGTACTTTTGCACCATCTGGTAAAAATATGCAAAGTGCTAAAATAGTAGTAGTTCAAAATAAAGAGCTTATATCAGAAATTGCAAAAGTAAATGGCAGTTTTGTAAATAAACCAGGATTAAATCCATTTTATGATGCTCCGACATTGATAATTGTTTTTGCAGATAAAAATGTAAGTACTTATAAAGAAGATGGTAGTGCTGTAATATCTAATATGATAAATGTGGCATTTAGCTTAGGTGTTGATAGTTGTTGGGTTCATAGAGCTTATGAAACTTTTCAAACTGATTTTGGTAAAAAGTTAATGAATAAATGGGGATTAAATGATAATTATGTTGGAATAGGTAATGTTGTACTTGGTTATAGAGATATGATTTTACCACCAGCTAGCCCAAGGAAAAAAGATTATATTATATTTGATTAAAAAGGAGTTTGTATGAAAGAAGAAAGAGGTATTACATTAATTGATATTTTTATTAGTTCATTAATATCTTTGGCTAAAATTTATTGTGGAACAATATTTTGTTCTTATACATTAATTACTAGTGGATATTATTCTTTATGTAATCTTTCAAGCAATTTAATAAGTTTTAATGCATCTTTGATTAGAGGTAGACGAAGTAGTAAAAAAGAACCATTTGGTTATGGTACATTGCCTATGACTTCAATGGCTTTCTTTGGCTTTATTCTATGTATTTTAGGATTCGTTATTTTTGGAAAATCATTTTTTATAAATTATGAGTTTGTTAATTTGAAAATTTTATTGCCCATTTTGATAATTATATTATCATTAGTAATATGGGCTAATAAATTATTTGATGGTGCAAAAAAAATTCAAAGTGAGATGGTAATGGAAATTGCTCATGAAAATTATTATGATTTTTTACTTGTTTTTATCTCAATCTTTTTTGTTGTTCTTGGAGCTTTTATACCAGTTTTTGATTTATTAGGATCCTTATTTATGGCAATAGTGATTTTTATTAAAGGCTTAAAAATATTAATTGATAATGTAATTTTATTAAAAGGTCAAAATGATCAAAGTAAAATGCTTATTAGAAATATTGAAAATAATTTAAAAGAGGGAGAAGGAATATATTATTCCAATTGTACCTTAATTAATGTTAGTAATTTTTATAAAGTAGTTATAGAAGTTCTTGTTGATGAAAATGTATCTTTGAGTGATTTGATTTTTTTCGAAGAATATTCTAAGGGAAAGATAAAATCTAAAGTGTCTAAAATTAAAATGGTTGATTTTTTAATATATCGGAGGTAAGTTATGAAAAATAGAAAAGGATTTACATTAATAGAGCTTATTGCAGTGTTGGTAGTACTATCAATATTAATATCTGCATCAGTAGCAGTGTTTATAAATATAAGAAATAGTGTTTTAGAAAAAGAAAAGAGTAATTTAATAACATATTTAGAAACAAAAGCAATAGAATATGCTAATGAAACAAATGTCACTGCAGTAAGTGTAGAAGACTTAATAAAGATTGGATTAATAAAACCAGATGATGAAACAGATATATATGATCCAGTAACTAGAGAATCAATGAATTGTTATATAATAGATTTAGTCTGGGAAGATGGAGAATATAAAGCAAAATTTGGAAGTAATGTAGGAAAAAATGGTACAACATGTAATGAATATATAAGAAGAAAAAACTTAGTGATATGTCAAGTCGTAGGAAATAATTGTAATGATATAAAAAATGAACAATGGTTTAAAGATGATATAACAATAGGGTTAAAATTTGTAAATGGAAAGAGAATAACAAAAGAATCTGGATATGAAATAAGTTGGAAAAGTAATACGGGAATATCATCAACAGAAGATACTATAAAAACAAATGTAAACTTGATAGCCAATATAAATTATACAGCTAAAATAACAAAAGATAATGAAGTAAGTGAGGCATCACAAATAGTAAATATAGATAAAAAAGCTCCGATAATAAATGAAATAAAATATGATACAAATTGGAGTGAAAGTAAAGAAATAGAAATAGTAGCAAGTGATGGATTAGGGTCTGGAGTTGGAGGTTATGTAATAGTTGGAGAAACAGCTAAGTGTACTGGTTATAATACACATAATAAAATAACTATTAAATCAAATGGTAATTATAAAATATGTGTAAAAGATATAGCAGGAAATGAAAATGAAAAAGTAATGACGATTTCTACGATAGATGCAAAGCCTGAAAATCCAATAATAAGTGCATCAGATGGAATAACAAGTGGAAATTTTCATAGTAAAGATTATATATTATCATGGAAAAGTACATATAATGGAACTCAAGAATTAATATATTATTATGGAACAGATAAGAGTAAAATGACAAATAAAGGTACATCAGTAGTAGCTAAGAAAGATCAATATAATGTAATAATGTATGTAAAAGCGTGTACAAGAGAAAGTAATTTGTGTTCAGGAATAAGTAGCTATAAAATAAATGTAGATACAATCCCGACAAATCCAGTAATAAGTGCATCAGATGGTCAAGTAAGTGGATCATATCATGACAAAGATTATACATTATCATGGAAAAGTACGAATCAAGGTTCACAAAATTTGATATATTATTATGGAACAGATAAAACGAAAATGACAAATAAAGGAACCTCAGTAGGTGCCAAGAAAGAACAATATAATGTAATAATGTATGTAAAGGCATGTACTAAAGAAAGTAATTTGTGTTCGGGAATAAGTAGCTATAAAATAAATGTAGATACAAAACCGACAAATCCAGTAATAAGCGCATCAGATGGAATAGCAAGTGGTAAATATCATAGTAAGAATTATACGTTAACATGGAAAAGTACTAATAAAGGATCTCAAAAATTAACATATTATTATGGATTTGATTCATCTAAACTTTCAAGTACTGGAACATCTTTAAATGTTGATATGAGTCGATATGGCATTTATGTTTATGTTAAAGCTTGTACCGTTAATAAAACATGTTCAGGAATAAGCAAATATTTGTTAAATGTTGATACTGAAGCTCCAAATATAGGATTCACTATTGACTCTGATTATAGAAACTATTTTAAATTAACAGCAAAAATAACGGATAGTCAGTCAGGTATAGTAGCTTATGCAGTTACTGGTTATGAAACACCACAAAAATGGATAACAGTTAAAAATACAAAAACTTTAGATGTTAGTCGTAGTTTTACATGGAAGGAATTTGGTACATATTACGTTTTTGCAAAAGATGCGATGGGAAATATAAGTAAAAAAGAACAATTTGTTAGTATTGATAGGGATTATCCTAATATTGTTGATCATGAAGTATATTATAATTGTTCTAGTGGGAAAATATTTGCTGGTGCAAAAATATTAGCTGCTGTAACAAATAATATATATTATTATACTTCTACAAACAAAAACACACCTTCTTTAAATGCAAGTGGCTGGTCTGTTGGTTGTAGTGGAATTACTAAATATAATGGTTATTGTTCTGGTTCTAGAATAAGTCTTAATCGATATGGTGATACTTATGTCTGGGTAAAAGCATGTAATACCTATAATGAATGTACTATTACTCCGATAGGTCATGCAGTATGTAATAATCGTCAAAACCCAAAAGGAATAACATATGATTCTGATATGGGGCATTGTTATAATGGATGGCTTACATATGATATTAATACTGATAAATATATGTGTATGGATAGATGGTCTCATGCTCAAAATATATCAGATAAGAATTTAGAGGTTACTTGTGCGGAAAATGCTTGGGCTCGTAAATATGTACCTGTACCAAATACTAATTATTGTTGTCCAGAAGGTTATACTTTAAATAAAAAATTTAAAATGGGTAATTATTATGCTTGTGAAAAAAATTATGGAATTCCAGATTGTTTTGGAGGCGCTAAACTAAGTGCAAATTATGGGTATTGTACTGGTTAGTGTAGTTAAAATATAATGTGAGGAGGAAAATATGAAAACGAAAAATAAAATAATTGTTGTTTGTGGGGCCATTATTGTGGGAGTTATAATTGGGTTAGTAATATATAAAAATATTGATCATAAACCAAGTGAAAATAATAAAGAAAAAACTGAGTTAAGTAAATATTTTCAAGATTATTATAATGATACTTTAGAAACTGAAGTTAGTATAGAAGCTTTATTAGAAAATGGTTATATAACCAATACAAATGAAAATATATGCGATATTTATGTTATTGATAATGATAAAATAAGTAAAAAGGAAACAGATTGTGATAAATCGAAAGAGTTAGCAAAAAGACCTATTATTGAGTTAATAACTAGTGATAATTTTAAATTAAATGAATGGAATAAGAATGGCGGTACTATTAAAGTTAAATTAAAAAATGATGGAAATTCATATTATAAAGAAAAAGATATAAATTCAGTAGAATGGTATAGTATTGATGGTTCTGTAAATAGTGTTAGTAATGAATTGGAAATAACTGATAATATTAATACAACATTAAATGTAATGATTAATTTTGATGATGTTTCTTATGTAAAAGAAACTAAAGTGATGGTTGATGTTGAAGCTCCGATTTATAAAAGTAGTAATTTGAAAGATTCAGTTTTAGTTACATATGAAGATAATTACTTTTTGAATAAAAAATATTATTATTTTTCAGAAAATAATGAAGCTCCTAATAAAAGTGATTTTAAGGATAGAATAGAAGATTTAGCTTGTGATAAAACTTATAATGTTTGGAGCTATGCAACTGATATGGCAGGAAATGAAAGTGAAATACAATATTTAGGTAATTATACGAGATGTATTACAATTAGTAGTGGTTCTGTATCAGAGGAGTAATGATTCATGAAAAATATGAAAGGATTTACATTAATAGAGCTTATTGCAGTGTTGGTAGTACTATCAATATTAATATCTGCATCAGTAGCAGTGTTTATAAATATAAGAAATAGTGTTTTAGAAAAAGAAAAGAGTAATTTAATAACATATTTAGAAACAAAAGCAATAGAATATGCTAATGAAACAAATGTCACTGCAGTAAGTGTAGAAGACTTAATAAAGATTGGATTAATAAAACCAGATGATGAAACAGATATATATGATCCAGTAACTAGAGAATCAATGAATTGTTATATAATAGATTTAGTCTGGGAAGATGGAGAATATAAAGCAAAATTTGGAAGTAATGTAGGAAAAAATGGTACAACATGTAATGAATATATAAGAAGAAAAAACTTAGTGATATGTCAAGTCGTAGGAAATAATTGTAATGATATAAAAAATGAACAATGGTTTAAAGATGATATAACAATAGGGTTAAAATTTGTAAATGGAAAGAGAATAACAAAAGAATCTGGATATGAAATAAGTTGGAAAAGTAATACGGGAATATCATCAACAGAAGATACTATAAAAACAAATGTAAACTTGATAGCCAATATAAATTATACAGCTAAAATAACAAAAGATAATGAAGTAAGTGAGGCATCACAAATAGTAAATATAGATAAAAAAGCTCCGATAATAAATGAAATAAAATATGATACAAATTGGAGTGAAAGTAAAGAAATAGAAATAGTAGCAAGTGATGGATTAGGGTCTGGAGTTGGAGGTTATGTAATAGTTGGAGAAACAGCTAAGTGTACTGGTTATAATACACATAATAAAATAACTATTAAATCAAATGGTAATTATAAAATATGTGTAAAAGATATAGCAGGAAATGAAAATGAAAAAGTAATGACGATTTCTACGATAGATGCAAAGCCTGAAAATCCAATAATAAGTGCATCAGATGGAATAACAAGTGGAAATTTTCATAGTAAAGATTATATATTATCATGGAAAAGTACATATAATGGAACTCAAGAATTAATATATTATTATGGAACAGATAAGAGTAAAATGACAAATAAAGGTACATCAGTAGTAGCTAAGAAAGATCAATATAATGTAATAATGTATGTAAAAGCGTGTACAAGAGAAAGTAATTTGTGTTCAGGAATAAGTAGCTATAAAATAAATGTAGATACAATCCCGACAAATCCAGTAATAAGTGCATCAGATGGTCAAGTAAGTGGATCATATCATGACAAAGATTATACATTATCATGGAAAAGTACGAATCAAGGTTCACAAAATTTGATATATTATTATGGAACTAATCCATCAAAACTTTCAAGTACTGGAACAAGTATGACTGCAAAGAAAACTCAATATGGAATTTATGTTTACGTTAAAGCTTGTACTGTTAATAATACATGTTCAGGAATAAGTAAATATATGATAAATTTGGATGATGATGCCCCAGTTATAACATTAACATCTACTGATTTAACATATAAAACTATTTGAGAAGATTACACTTTATCTGCGAAAATAACAGATAGTAAATCAGGAATTGTTGCATATGCTGTTACAGGTTATGAAACACCACAAAAATGGATTGATGTTAATACTACGAAGACTTTGAATGTTAGTAGAGATATTACTTGGAATGAATATGCATATTATTATGTTTTTGCAAAAGATGCAGTTGGTAATATTGGAAAAGGTGGGCCTTATAGAGTGCAAATTGATAGAGACATTCCTGCCTCTGCAGAGCATGATGTTTCATATGATTGTTCAACTGGAAGATATTTTTTATCAGCAAATACTAATTTTATTGCGCTTTCTATAGGAACGTGGTATGCTGCTACTACCAATAAAACTGCACCAAGTGTGAGTTCTTCTTCTTGGATTCCTGGTTGTTCTGGATTGAAGAAAGGAGATCCTATGCCAGCGAGATGTATAGGAATGCGTACTAACCTTAATCGAACCGGAGATACCTATTTTTGGGTAAAAGCATGTAATAAGTATAATGAATGTTCTGTGTCTGCAATTGGGCATGCGGTTTGTAAGAATTATAGTAATTCAGAAAAAATAAATTATAATACAGAATTATCAGAGTGTTATGGCGGATATAAATTTTATGATATTACAACAGATAAATATAAATGTGTTTATAATGATTTAGCATTATATAATATTGCTGATAAAAATTTAGAAGTACCTTGTCCTAAAAGTGCATGGGGTAATAAAGTTATTGTTGAAGGAACTAATTATTGTTGTGATAGTGGTTGGACATTAAATACTAAATTTAAAATAGGTTCATATTATTCTTGCCAGAGGGTATTTGATCCACCAATTTGTAGTTCATCAAAAAAATTAAGTTCTAATTTTGGTTATTGTATTCAAAAGTGAAATTTTTGTGAAATATTAGCACTTGCTATTGACAAGTGCTAATATTAGTAATATAATGGTAGTGTTAATTGAGAAGATTAACAAAAAAAAACATTTTCAAGTAATAGTAAAGATTTGAAAATATGAAAGGAAGATGATATTTATGTTACCAAGTAGAATGTTTTTTGATGATATGTTAAGTGATTTTGAAAAAGAAAATAAGATGAAATGTGATATCTTTGAAAAAGATAATAAAGTGTTTATTGAAATGGATGTTCCAGGCTATGACAAGAAAGATATAAAAGTTGAATGCAATAAAGGAAATATTGTTGTTAAAGCAGAACATCATGAAAAACATGAAGATAATAAAAAATATTTACATAGAGAAAGAAAAATGTTTGGAAGACTTGAAAGAAGTTTTCATTTAGAAGATATTGATGAAGATACTATGGAAGCAGAATTTAAAGATGGTATTTTAACAATAAGCGTTTCAAAAGCAAATGAAGATAAAAATAAAAAATATATTGAAGTAAAATAATGTATATGAAGACCTTAATGGTCTTTATTTTTTTGGCATATTTTTTGGATAATTAAATGCTTTGATATTTTTTGTCGAAAGTGTTAAAAGGTGCTAATTGTTTAAAAGTAAACATTGATGATCTTTTGTTTTATGACAAAGAAAAAATAAAACAAGATGTTTATGAGGTTGGAGTAAAAAGAAGAAACTCAATTGAAATAGCTATTAATTTTTTTAATAATACTAATTTTACTTTTCAAGTTATAGCAGACAAAACTGATTTAGGTGTTTATGAAATAAAAAGACCTATATTTTTTTGTTATGATGTGATAGAATTAAGGTGAGGTTATAAGATATGGATGAACTTAAAAAATATGGGGATAATATAGTTATTAATGATTATGAAATTAGTGTATTAAATAAATGTAATATTGATGTAACAAAATGTAAGACTTTAGCTGAAGTATTACTTCTTATTGATAGATATTTAGATGATTCTTTTTTAGATGATGAAGAATATGATGAAATAGATTTTGTGGCAAATAATTTAAATGAAAGACTTTATTATATGGGGAATAAATAATATGAAAAAGAATAAAAAGAGATTGTTAATTAGTACTTTAGTTTTATTCGTAATATGGAGTTTTGTGACTATTTATATTGTTTTTAATGACAAAAGGGGTATAAATGAAGAAAAAGTATTAGGATTTGAAAGTGTTACTGTAATAAATAATATTAATGTTAGTGTTGGAGAAAATTTTTATGTTAAAGATGAAGGTAATAAATTAGTTATATATGATTTTAATGATAATATAATTAGTGAGTATACTGAAGAGTTTACTAATTATGAAATACTTGATAAAAGGTTTATAATTGTAACTAATAAAAATATCAAAAAAATAATAAATAAAGATGGAGAAATTTTAATAAATGGAACTCAAATAAAAGTTGCTAATGATAATAAATATGTTTTGGTGGATAATGCTATTTATGATAATAATTTAAATAAAATATATGTATTAGATTTTACTGGAAATTTTGAATATTTTGCAGAATTTGGCAATGATCTATTAATTATTGAATCTTATGAAAAGAAAAGTAAAAGTATAGTTGTTGATTTAATTAATAAAAAAGTGTTATGGAGTAATTTTGAAAATTCTTCTTTATATAATAACGATGAAGGAATGACTTATTTTAGATTTACTAAAAATAATAAAGGTTATTTAATTGATACTAGAACTAAAGAAGTTTTATATGAAGGTATTACTTATGATAATACTAATTATGCAGAATATAATATATTTACTTATAATAATATTATTTATTATATAGATGGAGATAAAATTTATAAAGATAATACTAAAATAAATAATAAATATAAAATGTCTAAAGATAAATGCCAAACTGGTTATAAATTAAAAGATAATAACGACAAAATTGTTGTTGATAAATGTATGTATGCTTATAAAATTCTATTTGATGATGCTATTTTAGGCATTGATACAGATAATTATATACTTTTTTATAAAGATAAAGAAATTAGTGGAGGAGAAATTACTTTAGAAGGTGATTATATTAAAGTAGCAGCAGTTTTCGATTTACTTGGTGATGGTACAACTTATAAATATTATGATAAATCTTTAAAACAATTAAATATTAATGAAAATATAAATATAAGTTATTTAACTAATAATGTATATAGTGGTTATGACTATCAAAGCTTTAAATATTATTTTTTGGATAATAATTTAAATGAAATAGCGAAAGGGTTTTATAATATAAATTGCTATAATAATGGTTATTGTGATGTATTTAAAAATGCAAATGAACATTATTTATATAAAGATGGAAAAGAAATTATAGATGAGATTTTTGTAAATATTAAAATAAATGATGAACATATAATTTTAGAAACATTATATAAAACATATATAATAAAACTTGGAAATAATAAGATAAAAAAGATTAATTTTGATGTTTTTTATGACATAGATTTAGATGATATTATAGACAAATATGATTTAGAAAAGATAGAATTAAAAATAAATAAAAATGAAGAATTATTAAAAAAATATGCTTATATTGTAGAAAATAATAATATGCTACTTGATTATAAAAAAGAGGTTTATGATATATTTGAAATTGTAGTGGATAAGAAAGAATATTTAGATGAATTCTATTTTTTACATAAACTTGGTTATTTGAATATTAACAAAGCTGATATTTTACAGGATGGAAAAGCCTTTGGAACTTATCAAGACTTTGATACAAGAATTGATTTAGTAACGGATAAAGATAGTGTTTTATATCATGAACTTATACATTTCGTAGATTTTTCTTTTAATAATAAACAAAGTACAACTTTATATAGATGTGATAATAAAGTTGATGTATATGATGCTATTTTAAATATACCAGATAATTGTGAGTATGTAAGTTTTGCATATACTAATTATATTACAGAAGCAGGAGCTGAAATATTTGCTTCAAAGTATTTTACTAAAAATGTTAGTGCTTATAGTTTTGGTACATATTATCTTGAGGCTTTAGAGTATATTTATGGTTCAAGTGCTTTAAATAAATGGTATTATGATGATACTAATTATTTTGTTAAAGTTTTATATGATGGATTTAATGATGAAAAAATTGTTATGAATGTTCTTAATGCTTTAAGTGATACAACATCTTTAGATATAACTTATAAACATACAGGTTATTTATTAGATGTATTAATTGATTTATATAAGAAAAATATTAAGGAAGATTATTTAAGTGATAAAAAGTTTGCTTTTTTACTTAAACCAATGCTGGATTTTATGAATGCTGATAATTCAAAATACTATAAAGAATTAAATAATTATGATTATGAATTAAATTTTTTAGATAATTTAAAAAAAGATATTAATTATGATTATTATAATTATTATGTAGAACCAATTATTATAAATGATAAAATGTATTTAAGTTGGTATGTTTGGAATTTATCTGGTACTAAAAATGCTATTATATGGATTGATTATGATTTTGATAAAGGTGATGTAAAAGATTTTAAAATTCTAGAAGAATGATAAAAAACCCTAAATTGTGTGTTTGCACGAATATAGGGCTTTTTTTTTTTTTTTTTTTCGGTTAAAATGAGTATATAAAATAAAATATCTGTGCGTGATATTGTAATGGAGATGATGTTAAATGAAGAAAAAATATATTATATTATCAATAATTACTTTAGTTTTATTAATTACATTTCTTACAAGTTTTAATTATTTTAAAACTACAAATAATTATGTTGAAGATAGTGTTAATAATAAAACTAAAATAACTAAAGGAATATCCATGAATTTAGAACAAACAGCAGGAGCTGGAGATTATAAAACAGTTACTCAGAGTAAATGGCCAACAGAAGGCTATAAGTTTAATTCAGAATTATCGAGATGTGAAAATGGTTCAAAAATAAGTTGGGATGATACAAAGAAAGCAGTGATAGTTTTAGGTAATTTATCAGATAAGTGTTATGTTTATTTTGATAAACTTTTAGTTTTATCAGAGGTTTGTGGTGACAAAACATTAAAAGATTGTGTAATTGCTCAATATACTGGGACACAAGGGCAAAATAATATTTATTATCATAAATCAAGTTTATCTAATGGAGCTGGTGATAATAGTTATAGATATGCAGGAGCAAGCGACCAAGTAAATAACTTTGTATGCTTTGGTTCAACAACAAACCCATGTCCAATAGATAATTTATATAGAATAATTGGTGTAATAGATGGCAAAGTAAAATTAATCAAATATGATTATGCAAATAGAAATTTATTAGGAACCACAGGAGAATTTTCTTATCATAATTCTCCACCTTCAAAATATCAAGGTGCTTTAACAGATATTGATATTTATCATTTAAATAGCAGTCCTTCAACAAATGATTGGAGTGTAAGTCAATTAAATAAAACAAACTTAAATACAAGTTTCATCAATAATATAGGAACTACTTGGGCATCAAAAATAATTACAACAACATGGAAAGTTGGTGGCGGCTCATGGGCTAATATAGGAACTTCAGTACCAAAAACAGCATATCAATATGAAGTAGGAAGTAGTGCCTCAAGTACAACATATGATGCAAAAATAGGATTAATGTATGTATCAGATTATTATTATGCTGCAGGTCCTAGTGCATGGACATTAGTAGGATATAATAGTAGTGATTCAACAAAAGATTATAGAATAGCAATAACAATAAATTGGATGTACATGGGTTTTGATGATTGGACATTAACTCCATATACAGATGATTCTGAGATGATGTTTGGAATACATAGGGATGGAAATGTTACTAATAGTTTTGTAGGTATGGATTCGTATGGAGTTAGACCCGTTTTTAATCTTGATACATCAGTAACTTATGTAAGTGGTGATGGAACAAAAAGTTTACCGATTATTATAAATTAAGCTAAAAGCATGGCATTGTCCATGTTTTTTTGGTATAATTAAGGAAGAATTGAGGTATATAGTATGAATGAAGAAGTAATAAGAAAAGTAAGTGATAAAATTAATTTGAAAGATTATCAAATTAAGAATGTTATTAGTATGCTTAGTGAAGGAGCAACTATTCCATTTATGGCTCGTTATAGAAAAGAAGTAACTGGTAATTTAAATGAAGATGAGTTAAGATTAATTGAAACTGAATATAACTATATGGTTAATTTAGAAAATAGAAAAGAAGATGTAAAAAGATTAATTGATGAAAAAGGTATGCTTACGGAAGAATTAGTTAAAGCAATAAATGAATCTAGTAAGTTAAGTGAAGTTGAGGATATTTATGCTCCATTTAAAGAAAAAAGAAAAACTAAAGGTACTGAAGCAATTAAGTTAGGGTTAGAGCCACTTGCTAAAATAATTATGACTTTACCAAATAAGACTAGAGATGAAATTGCTAAAGATTTTATTAATGAAAATGTTAAAAGTGTTGATGATGCTATAATTAATGCTGGATATATAATTGCAGATTGGATTAGTGATAAACCTAAGTATCGTAAATCTATTAGAAATTATTATTGGTATAATGGACTTGTTAAAGGTAAACTTAAAAAAGGTGCTGTCGATGAGGCTAAAACATATGAAATATATTATAATTTTGAATGTAAGATAACTAATATTAAACCACATCAAGTGCTTGCTTTAGCTCGTGCTGATAAAGAAAAAGTTGTTACATATTCACTTAGTTTGGATAAAAGTGGTGTTATTAAATATTTAGAAGAACAAGTAATAGGTAATAAAAAATCACCATTAGTTGATGATGTAAAAATGTTTATTGAAGATGCATGGAAGAGACTACTTGAACCATCTTTAGAGCGAGATATTAAAGCAGAACTTTATGATAAAGCTAGTGAGTTTGGTATAGATGAGTTTGGAAATAACTTAGAAAATTTATTACTTACTCCGCCGATTAAAGGTAGTGTGGTACTTGGATTTGATCCAGCATTTAGAACAGGATGTAAGCTTGCTGTATTAAATGAAAATGGTGATGTGTTAGAAATCGGAGTAATTTATCCGCATGAACCTAAAAAAGAAGTGGATATGGCTGAAAAAATAATGTTAGCTTTAATACAAAAACATAATGTTAAGATAATTGCTATTGGTAATGGTACGGCATCACGCGAAAGTGAAATGTTTGTAACTAATTTAATTAAAAAATATAATTTAGATGTTAAATATGTTATTGTTAGTGAAGCTGGTGCTAGTGTTTATTCTGCAAGTCCTCTTGCTAAAAAAGAATTTCCTGATTATTCTGTTGAACAAAGAAGTGCTGTTTCAATTGGTAGAAGATTACAAGATGCTTTGTCAGAACTTGTTAAAATAGATCCTAAAAGCATTGGGGTGGGGTTATATCAACACGATTTGAAACAAAAAGAATTAGATGAAGAATTAGGATTTGTGGTAAGTAAAGTAGTTAATGAAGTAGGTGTTAATTTAAATAATGCTAGTGATAGTATTTTAAATCATGTTTCTGGTTTAAATAAAAAAGTCATTGGTAAAATGCAAGAATATAAAAAGAAAAACGGAGGCTTTAAATCTCGTGAAGAGCTTAAGAAAGTTGCAGGTATGGATGATAAAATATTTGAACAATCAGCTGGTTTTTTAAGAATATTTGGAAATAATCCTTTAGATAAAACTAATATTCATCCCGAAGATTATGAAATTGTTAATAAAATACTAAGTGATAATAACATAGATGTAAATTTAGTGGGTACTAAGGATATGGAAAGTAAACTAAATAATATTAAAGATAATGATGTAATAAATAAATATAATATTTCTAATGAATTATGGGAAATGATAAAAAATAACTTAGTAAATGGTGTAATAGATCCAAGAGATGAAATTAAACAAATGACTTTAAGAAGTGATGTATTAACAATTGATGATTTAGAAGTTGGAATGCAATTGGAAGGAACTGTAAGAAATGTAACTGCTTTTGGTGCATTTGTAGACATAGGTCTTCATGATGATGGACTTGTGCACATTTCTAAAATGAGTAAATCGTTTGTAAAACATCCAAGTGAGATACTTAAAGTCGGAGATATAATAACAGTTTATGTTTGTGGAATAGATAAAGAAAAAGGAAGAGTTAATTTATCATTAATAGAGGAGTAAATAAATGAAATTATTTAAATTAATTAAATTGTTAATTTTTGTAATAGTTGTTGGTGGTTTGTTTTTATTACTTACTAATAAGACTTTTGTTTACGATACATTTAAAAATGATGATCTAAAGGAAGGTATACCTATTAGTAGATTTATGTATGTAAAAGAGAATAATTTAGATGTAACATTTTATACTTTTGTAAGTGTAGAAAAGTTAGAAAGAGTTAAAGATGAATATTTAAAATCATTAGATGATTGTTATGGTAAATATTATTATGATAAAGATAATAATATTACAATAACTAATTATGAAATAAAAAGTAATAAATATTATAAAGAAGTAAATATTAGTTATGTAAAGGATAATTATTGTAGTAGTGATTATAAGTTAAGTGATATGTGGGTTTATGAATATAATAGTTTAAGTGCTTATTTAGATGGCGATATAAGTGAAAAAGCTATGAGTGGATTAATAGATAAAGTTTATAATAGTAAAAGAGTAGAACCCGTAATAACTGATTATAAAAATAAATATAGTTTAAAAGTAAATTGTGATAAGAATGGTGATAAATATTCTTTAATATTTGAAGATTTTAATGATAATCAATTATTAGTAAAAAAAGAAGTAAATAAAGATATTAAATTTGCTGTATATGAAATAGAAGATGTAAAGATGTATTTGGAGGGATTAGATGAAATTAAATAAAAAAGATATAAGATTCTTAATACTTTATACTGTTTTGTTAATATTTGGATTTATTTATATAAAAGAAATATTTAGTATATTAAGATATATTATTAAAATATTTATGCCTTTTATAATTGGAATAATGATTGCTTTTGTTTTAAATGTTTTAATGGGAGTAATTGAAAATAAATGGTTTGAAAAATTAAATTGGAATAAAAATACTAAAAGGGGAGTAAGTTTAACGTTATCTATTTTTATTGTCATTGGATTTTTTATAATATTAATGTTGTTAATAATTCCAAATTTACAAGATACTATAGTTATATTTGCTAATAATATACCTGATTATTTGAGTAATTTAAAAGAGTTATTATTAAAATTAAATGTATCTAATAATGTAATTAATGATATAATGGAAACTTTAAGTAATCTAGGAGATAGTGCTAAAGAATATGTTTTAAATAATAGTGGAAAAGTAATTGAAGCTACATTTGGAATAGCAAGTAATGTATTAAATGCATTTGTAAATGTTTTTATAGGTATAGTTTTTGCAATATATTTCTTAATTGATAAAGAAAAAATAAGTAGACAATTTAATAATATAATGAAAGCATATTTACCTAATAAGAGTTGTAAAAAAATAGTAGATATTGCTGAATTATCCAATAGAGTTTTTGCTAATTTTGTAAGTGGTCAATGTTTAGAAGCTATAATTATTGGAGTTTTATGTTTCTTTGGAATGATTATTTTAAGGCTTCCATATGCTGGTGCTATTTCAGTTTTAGTAGGATTTACGGCATTAATTCCAGTTTTTGGGGCTTTTATTGGTACAATTATTGGTGCATTTTTAATATTTATGGTAAATCCTTTGCAATCAGTAATATTTGTTATATTCATTATTGTTCTTCAACAACTTGAGGGTAATTTGATTTATCCTCATGTAGTGGGAAAATCTGTGGGGCTTCCAGGTATTTGGGTTTTAGTGGCTGTAACTATTGGTGCTAGTATTAATGGAGTATTAGGAATGTTATTAAGTGTTCCTTTAGCTTCAATTCTTTATAGTATTTTAAAGACAGATGTTAATTTAAAATTAAAAAAGAAAAACACAAGAGAGTAAAATCTTGTGTTTTTATGTGTAAAGAAACATCTATAAAGGTCACGCCTTTGGTAAAAAATATGAAAAAGAGATGTTTCTTACAAAATAATTATATTTTATATTGAACATTATGTCAAATTATAATACTAGTTTTATTTAAATTTTTGTATTATAATATGTATGTATTTTTCTTTTGGAAAAATAATAAATAAAAAGCTGGACAAGGCTTTTGTTATAATTAGCTTTTTTTACAGCGAATAAATTATAGTATAAATAGAAAAGAGGTAAATATATGTATAGAGAAGATTTTCCTATGTTAAAACAAGATATAATATACTTTGATAATGGTGCTACAAGTTTAAAACCCCAATGTGTTATAAATAAAATGACTGAGTATTATGAAAATTATAGTGCTAATGCTCATCGCGGAGATTATGATATTTCTTTTAAAGTTGATGTTGAATATGAAAATGCTCGTGAAGAAGTTAAAAATTTTATAAATGCTAAATTTAAAGAAGAGGTGGTATTTACAAGTGGTACAACGGATTCTTTAAATATGATTGCTAGTGGTTTTTTTGCAAACTTGCTAGAAGCTGGAGATGAAATTTTAATAACAACTAGTGAACATGCATCAAATGTTCTTCCTTGGTTTAGGTTAAGTAAAGATTTAGGTTGTATTGTTAACTTTATTCCTTTGGATGAGTCACTACATGTAACTTTAGATAATGTTAGAAAAAGTATAACACCTAATACTAAAGTTATAGCTTTAGCTGGTATTACTAATGTTGTTGGGGATATTAGACCTATTAAAGAAATTACTAAACTTGCTCATGAACATAATATTTTTGTAGTAGTAGATGGAGCTCAAATGGTTCCCCATTTAAAAACTGATGTTCAAGATCTAGATATTGACTTTTTGGCTTTTTCAGGACATAAAATGCTTGGACCAACAGGGGTTGGAGTTTTATATGGTAAGAAAGAATTACTTGAAGAATTAGAACCTATTAATTTAGGTGGAGGAATGAATGAGTCTTTTGATACAGTTGATACAGTTTATTTAAAAGACTTACCAACAAGGCTTGAAGCAGGTACTCCGAATATTGCAGGTGTAATTGGTTTAGGTGAAGCTGTTAGATATATTAATAAAATTGGTATGGATAAAATTCATGAAAGAGAATTACATTTAAGAGATTATTTGATTGAAAAATTAATGCCTTTAAGTCATGTTGATATAATAAATCTTGAAGCTGATAGTGGAATCGTAGCATTTAATGTTGATGGAATATTTAGTCAAGATGTTGCTTATTATTTAAATAAATATAATGTTTGTGTAAGAGCAGGTAATCATTGTGCTAAAATACTAAAAAATGCAACTGGAGTTACAAATACTTTAAGAGTTAGTTTATTTTTCTATAATACGGAAAAAGAAATTGATGAATTAGTGGAACTATTAAAAAATAAAGAAAAAATAGAAGAGGAAATGATCTAATCTTTTGTATAGCTGTTAAAAAATAAACACTGTTTTGTTCAGTGTTTATTTTCTATTGCTTTATGATATACTTTTAAAATATCTGCTGCAAAAACTTCTTTTGAATATTTATATGTACTGTTTCTTGCATTAGTGGACATATCTTTATAAAGTTTTTGGTCATTCATAAGTTTAAAAATATAATCTTTGAATTCTTTGTCATTTTTAAATAAATATCCATTGTAGTTTGGTTCAATCATAGCCCTAAAGGAATCATCTTCGATACATAATGTCGGTTTAGATGCTGCGAGCCCTTCAATAATTGTAAGTCCTTGTGTTTCTGTTTTTGAAAAAGAAACTACAACATTAAAGATGTTAAAGTATGTTGGTACAAGGTCATAATGTATTTTATCTGTAAATATAACATAATTTTCTAAATTTAGTTTTTTAGTTAATTCTTTTAAATTATCTAAATCTGGGCCACCGCCCACTAATAAGACTTTGATGTTGGTATTAACTTTTATCATATCTTTAATATTGTAAAGTAATTTATCAAAACTTTTTTCGGGTGCAATTCTTCCTACTGAACCTATTATAAAATCTGTGTCTTTTATTTTATATTTGTTTTTTATAGTTTGGATATTTTTTTTCATTGATGGCGTTATTTTAAATTTATCAATGTCTATACCTGTAGGAATAACATTTACTTGTTTTATTATGTTATATTTATTTATAAATAAGTCTTTTATTTTGTCTGTTGGCACAATTAATTCATTACATCTTTTTTCGCAATAGTATTTTGTGATTTTAATAGCTATTTTTTTAGCAAAATTATTAAAATGTCCATGTGTTACATAATGTACATAATCTTCATACAATGTGTGATATGTATGAACTATAGGTAAGTTTAGTTTTTTTGCTACGATTCTGGAAAAATAACCAACTCCAAATTCTGTTTGAGAATGAATAACATCTAAATTCCATTCTTTAATTATTTTCATTGCTTTTTTAGAATATATACCTGTTAATTTAGTTTCATAAATTCCAGTTTTTATTCCTGGTAAATAGATTATTCTATTTTTTTCATCATAAATGAATTTGTTGTTATCTAAGTTTGCTGTTACTATATATACATCGTGATGCATTTTTTCTAATGCTGTTTTTAACATTTTAATACTTGTTGTAACTCCCGATATATGGGGTTCATATGCATCTGTAAATATTCCTATTTTCATTTTTTACCTCGTTTTTCTATATATTAAGTATAATATATTTTGTATGTTTTGTATACAAAATGTTTAAAATTGTATGTTTTTTGGTTTTTAATATTTTCTTAAAAATAAGACGAAACTGTGTAAATATCTCGATTTATGTCGACTTTTGATGAACGCTTTTTCTTGCATTTTTTGGTACTTCTGTCTTAAGATATAGACTTATCGAAGGGAGAAATTTTATGCTTAGTAAATTAATAGAAAAAAATAAAACAAATGATATCTTTTATGGTTTTAATTATGATAAGATGTTTAAAGCTATATTCGTGGGGTTTAATGAAGATCGAACACACTTACTTTGTGAACTTTTAAGTGAATGCTTAGATATTAAAATAGATAAAATAATTAAATTTATTCCGGTTGAATTAAAGATAAGACAAAAAAGTGAGCGAAGTAAAAGATTAGATTTATTCGTGGAAGCACAGGGAAGAAAAATAAATTTAGAACTTAATTCATCATATAGTGCAAGTACAAAGGTGAGAAATATTAATTTTTATTTTTCTTTCTGTAGTCAAAAAACTTTAGTGAGCCAAGCATATGATACTGTCTCAGAGTTTATTCATATATCATTAAACTATAAAGTAAAACCTACGGATCCATTAATAACGTGTTATACATTTTATGATAAAGATAATAAAAAGGAATTAGATAATCGTTTCAAATATTATGAAATCAATGTTGAAAAATTTGCTAAACTTTGGTATGATAAAGACATGAAAAGTGCTAGAGAAAAACCACTTTTAACAATGTTAGGGATAAAGAATAAAGAAGATCTTGAAAAGTATTGTAGTGAAATAAAAAACTCTAGTGTTAAGGAGAGTGTTGATAAATTGAAAAGATTAAATAAAGAAGATGTATTCATATATGATATTACTCCGGAGGAAGAAGAAAAGTACATTCAAAATACTGAGAAAAATATTGCTAGAAGAGAAGGATTAAAAGAAGGTCTTGAAAAAGGGGTAGCTGAAGGACAAAAAGTGTAAAAAGAATCAATTGCTAAAAAGTTATTGGAAGCAAATTATCCGATTGATGGAATACTAGAAGTAACAGGTCTATCAAAAGAAGAAATAGAAAAGTTGAAGAAATAAATATGAATAAAGTTTTAAAAAAAATAATAATTGTTATAAGTACTTTAATTGTGATGGGAATCATTATAGTTTTAGGAATAAATATTTATGTAAAGTGTAGTGTAAAGGATAAAATAGTTGATGAAAATAATTTGAATAAAGGTTATGATGCTATTTTAGTTTTAGGGGCTGGATTAAGAAATGGTAAACCAAGTCCAGTTTTAAAAGATAGACTTGATATGGCTTATAAATTATATGAAAATGGTTACTCTAGAAAAATAATTGTAAGTGGGGATCATGGCAAAAAGTATTATGATGAGGTAAATGTTATGAAAAATTATTTACTTGATAAAGGGATAGAAAGTAATGATATTTTTATGGACCATGCTGGTTTTTCAACATATGATAGTATTTATAGAGCAAAAGAAATATTTTTAGCAAACAATCTTATTATTGTAACACAACAATTTCATTTGTATAGAAGTTTGTATATAGCTGAAAAGTTAGAGTTAGATGCAGTTGGAGTTTCTGCAACTTTAAGAGATTATAGTGGAAGTGTAAAATTTGAACTTAGGGAAATACTTGCTAGAGATAAAGATTTTGTAAAGGTTATGTTTAAACCTGAACCAACATATTTGGGTGATACCATTCCTGTTTTTGGTGATGGTAATGTAACGAATGATTAAAAAAATTTGTATATAATAATGTTATTTGGTATAATTTAAAAGGTGGTAAAATGAAATATTTAATTAATGCATTCTGGGGCTTTTGTATGGCGCTAGCTGATAGTGTACCAGGGGTTAGTGGTGGTACAATTGCTTTTATTCTTGGTTTTTATGATAAATTTATAAATGCTTTGAATGATGTTTTTTATGGTGACTTTAAAAAGAAGAAAAGTGCTTTATGGTTTTTATTTAAATTAGGTACTGGTTGGATTATTGGTATGAGTTTAGCTACTTTAGTTTTAACTAGTTTATTTGAATCAAAAATATATAGTGTTAGTTCTTTATTTTTAGGATTTATTGTATTTTCTATACCTTTAATAATGAAAGAAGAAAAAGATAATATTAAGTGTAAATATAAAAATATTATTTTTACTATAATAGGTATTTTAATTGTTTCATTAATAACATATTTTAATCCGATAAGTGGCGGAGATAGTGTTAATATAGCTAATTTAAATTTTGGTTTAGCTATGTATATTTTGTTATCAGGGATGGTAGCAATATGTGCGATGGTATTACCAGGTATTTCTGGGTCAACTCTTCTTTTGATATTTGGTTTATATATTCCAATAATAAATGGAATAAAAGAATTTTTACATATGAATTTTACTTATTTTCCAGCATTATTTATTTTTGGAGTTGGAGTCTTACTTGGTATTGCTTTAATAATAAAGTTAATAAAAATGGCACTAGACAAATATAGAAGTGCCACAGTTTATTTAATAATTGGGCTAATGATTGGTTCTTTATATGCAATTGTAATGGGCCCAACAACATTAGAAGTGCCTAAAGATGCATTAAGTTTTGATACATTTAGCGTTGTTTATTTTTTAATCGGTGGATTAGTTATAATTGGATTAGATAGAATTAAAATGTTTTTAGAAAAGAAACATATCGAAGGGTAGTTATGAAGAAGTTTAGTATTTTTGTTGTTGTTTTATGTTTGATATTATTTAGCATTATTTGTTATAGTGTGTTAAGCTATGATAACTTAGTAATTGATACAAAAGTTTATAGTTTTATTGCAGATAATATAATGAATGATGGATTAACTCCGGTACTTAAAGTAATTACTGAGTTAGGTGGAGTTGCTTTTACAGTACTTGCTGGTGTGCTAATTTTTATGTTTTGTAAAAAAAATAGATGGTTTGTAACATTTGATTTAGTTGGAGTAACTGTAATTAATCAAGCTATCAAACATATTGTTAGAAGGCCAAGGCCAAATGTTTTAAGATTAGTTGAAGAAAGTGGATATAGTTTTCCATCTGGACATTCCATGGTAAGTATGGCATTTTACGGAATAGTAATTTATTTGGTTTATAAAAATGTTTCTAATAAATATTTAAAATGGTTATTAATTACTTTATTATCATTATTAATATTATCTATTGGTTTTAGTAGAATTTATGTAGGAGTTCATTATTTTACTGATGTAGCAGGTGGTTTCTTACTTGGACTTGCATATTTAATAATTTATATAAATATTTATAATAAAAAGGTAGGTAAAAATGAAAAGTGATAGTCTATTAAGTAGTTTTAAATATGCAATTGAAGGCATAAAAAAAGCTTGTAAAGCTGAAAGAAATTTAAAAGTTCATACCTTAGCTATGATACTCGTTGTAATTCTAGGATTTATTCTTAAACTTGCGGTTTGGGAATGGGTAGTGTGTATAGTTTTATTTGCTTTAGTTATTGGTGCAGAATTATTTAATACATCTATTGAAGAAGTCGTAAATTTATTATCTCCGGAGATTAGAATTCATGCTAAATATGCTAAAGATATAGCTGCAGGTGCTGTTTTAGTTAATGCTTTTTTTGCAGCAGTGGTAGGGTGTATTATATTTATTCCTAAAATATTAGCATTGTTTTAAAAAAGTATTGCAAAATTTTGCAATACTTTTTAAATACCTTTTAATTCAAAATAAATATCTCGAAGTTCCATTGCTTTTTCAAAGTCCATAGCTGCAGCTGCTTCACGCATTTCTTTTTCAAGAGTTTCAAGCATTTCAACTTTTTCTTTCTTACTAACTTTCTTCTTTTTATTAGTTACTTCATTTGTAACAACTTCTTTTATGTCTTTAATAATGGTTTTTGGTGTGATTCCATGAATTTTATTATATTCTTCTTGAATTACTCGTCTTCTTTTGGTTTCTTTAATGGCTTCGTTCATGGCATCACTATAAGTATCGGCATACATAATAACTTTACCATTTTCATTTCTAGCTGCTCGTCCGATAGTTTGAATTAAACTTCTGTTACTTCTTAAAAATCCTTGTTTGTCAGCATCTAATATACATATTAAACTTACCTCAGGAATATCTAGTCCTTCACGAAGAAGGTTGATACCTACGATACAATCATAGATGCCACTTCGTAAGTCGTGAATTATTTTTAATCTTTCTAAAGTCTTAATTTCACTATGTAAATAAGCAACTTTGATATTCATTTCTTTTAAATAATTTGTTAGCTCTTCACTCATTCTTATAGTTAAAGTTGTAATTAAAACTCTTTCATTTCTTTTTATTCTTTCATTTATTTCACTGATTATGTCATCGATTTGGCCTTCAGTTTTACGAACTTCAATTATTGGATCAAGTAATCCTGTTGGTCTAATAATTTGTTCAACATATTTATTATTTGTTTTTTCAAGTTCATAATCTCCGGGTGTTGCTGATACATAAATTGCTTGATTGATTTTTGCTTCAAATTCTTCAAATCTAAGTGGTCTATTATCTAAGGCACTAGGAAGTCTAAAGCCATAATCTACGAGTGTTTGTTTACGCATTCTGTCTCCATTATACATTCCTCGAACTTGGGGTAGTGTTACATGTGATTCATCCACTACAAGTAAAAAATCTTTCGGAAAGAAATCAATTAAACATGAAGGTGTTTCTCCGGCATCTCTTAGAGCTAAATGTCTTGAATAATTTTCAACGCCATTACAAAATCCTGTTTCACGAAGCATTTCAAGGTCATAGTTGGTTCTTTCGCGAAGTCGTTGTTCTTCGATTAGTTTATTTTCATCTTTTAATTCTTGTAAACGTTCTTTTAATTCTTTTTCGATTCTGTTACATGCTTCTTCTAACTTTTCTTTACTCGTTACAAAGTGTGATGCTGGTGATATTGTTACAGATTTTTTATTTTGAGTTACAACACCAGTTAGTGGATCAAATACACATATTTCTGAAACTATATCATCTTCTAAAATGATTCTTATGCCACTTACTTTTTCGTTAACTGGTATGATATCAATATTATTTCCACGAACGCGAAATGTTCCACGATGAAAATCTAAATCATTTCTTTCATAAGTCATATCTATTAATCTATTTAATATTTTATTTCTATTTGTTTTATCTCCGATGGTTAAAATTAACATGTTTTTTTCATATTCTTCTTTTTCTCCAATACCATAAATACAAGAAACTGATGCAACCACAATGACATCTTTATAATTAATTAAAGCACTAGTAGCAGCATGACGAAGTTCATCAATTTCATCATTTATGCTAGAATCTTTTTCAATGTAGGTATCACTACTTGGTACATATGCTTCAGGTTGATAGTAATCATAGTATGAGACAAAATATTCAACATGATTGTTTGGAAAAAATTCTTTTAATTCTGCATAAAGCTGACCTGCAAGAGTTTTGTTATGTGCTAAAACTAGAGTAGGTTTATTAGTTTCTTTTATTACATTGGCAATAGTAAAAGTTTTCCCTGTTCCGGTTGCACCCAATAAAACTTGTTCTTTTTTTCCTTCGTTTATACCATCCACTAGTTCTTTTATAGCTTGTGGTTGATCTCCGCTAGGCTTATATTTACTAACTAATTCAAACATGTTTTTTTCCCTCCTTACTGAATGGATTTATATGATGTATTTTAATTCATTATTTAATATTTTCCAACAACATGTATATTATACTAATTAAACGATTGTTCGTCAATAATAATCTTGTAAAATATATAAATATATGTTAAAATCTTTCTATAAATATGAAGGTGATAAAATGACGACATTTATTTTTGGACATAAAAGTCCTGATACTGATACTGTATGTTCAAGTATAGCATTGTCTTATTTAAAAAATGAACTTGGAGATAAAACTGTACCTAAAGTTTTAGGAAATATAAATAATGAAACAAGATTTGTTTTAAATTATTTTGATGTGCCAGTTCCAAGCTATTTAAATGATGTGCGAGTTAGAATTAAAAATGTAAAATATGATAAAAAAGCATTTATTGATGAAAGCCGAAGTATTGATGAAGCTTTTAAGTTGATGGAAAAACATAACATAACAGCAATACCATTGGTTGATGATAAAAAAGTTTTAACAGGTTATGTAACATTAAAAGAGTTGGCAAAATACTTAATTAATGGTAATAGAGAACAAGTATATACTACACTAGATAATATTATTGAAACAATAAATGCTAAAGTGATTGTTAAATGTGATGATATAATTAAGGGTATTACTTTAATTGCTGGCTTGAGTTTTAAGGCATTAGAACAATCTTTTGAGTTAAGTAATGAAGATATATTAATTGTTGGAGATAGATATAAAGTACTTGATTATGCAATAAAAAGTAAAGTTAAGTTAGTAATTTTACCTTTAAATATAAATTTGGAAAAGAAAATAATTAAAAAAGCCCAAGAAAATGGAGTTAATATTATTGCATCTGAACTTGATAGTTTCCAAATAGCTACAAGAATTACACTAAGTAATTATATTAAAAATATTAATATTAATAAAAACCCTGTTACAGTTTATAATGATGATTATTTTAGTGATTTTAAAACAATGACTCATAAAGTTAATCATACTAATTATCCAGTTATTAATAATAAAAGAGAATGTTTAGGATTAATTAGACTTACTGGACCAAATGACTATGAAAAACAAAAAGTTATATTAGTTGATCATAATAATTTAGCTCAATCTGTTGATGGTATTGAAGAAGCTAATATTTTGGAAATTATTGATCATCATAATTTAGGGGCAATAGGTACTAATGTGCCAATTAATTTTAGAAGTAGACCTGTTGGTTGTACATCTACGATGATTTATGATATGTTTATTGAAAATAAAATTAATATTCCTAAAGAAATTGGTGGCCTTATGTTATCAGCAATTCTTTCTGATACTTTGTTACTTACTAGCCCAACAACTACAGATGATGATAGATTTGCTGCTGTAAAACTTGCTAGTATTGCTCAAGTTGATATGGATAAATATGGTTTAGAAATGATAAAAGCTGCATCTTCTATTGAAGGTATGAGTGTTAGGGATTTAATAAAAAGTGATTTTAAAAATTATGTAGTTGGTTCTAAAAACTTGGGTATTGGTCAAGTAATGACATTAGATTTTGAAAAAATAAAAGAAAATATGGATGAATATGTGAATGTTTTAAATGAAATGGCTGATACTAATTATAGTGTGGTAGTTATTTTCATAACAGATATAATAAAGAATGGTTCTTATGTAATATATAATACTAAGGCAAGTGAAGTAATTGAGGATGCATTTGGTCTTAAAGATACTTATGAGGGAGTATTTTTACCTAAAATGGTTTCAAGAAAAAAACAAATACTTCCAAGTATTTTAAGTGTTATGGAAGATAAAAAATAGAGTGTTAGTTTGCTAATACTCTTTTCTAAATAAGGAGGAATTATGAAAGCATTAATAACGGGAGCTTCAAGTGGAATTGGAAAAAATATGGCATATGTTTTAGCAAATAAAGGAATTGATTTAATTCTTGTTGCTAGAAATAAAGATGAAATGTTAAAGATAAAAGAGAACGTTAAAGTAAATGTCGAAGTTATTGAACTTGACTTACTAAAAGAAAAAAAAGTTTTTAAATTATATGAAATGTGTAAAGATAAAAATATAGATATATTGATTAATAATGCTGGATTTGGCTTGTTCGGATTATTTACAGAGACAGATTTGGATAGAGAATTAGAAATGATTGATTTAAATATTAAAGCATATCATATTTTGACTAAATTATTTTTGAAAGATTTTGTGGAAATAGATAAAGGATATATATTAAATGTGGCATCTAGTGCCGGTTTTATGGCAGGTCCTAGACTTAGTACTTATTATGCAACAAAGAATTATGTTCTTAAACTTACAATGGCTATTAATGAAGAGTTAAGACAAAGTGGAAGCAATGTTGTGGTATCGGCTTTATGTCCTGGGCCAGTTAATACTAATTTTAATAAAGTAGCGCATGGTGAATTTAGTATTAAAGAAGCTAGTCCTAAATATGTGGCAGAATATGCAATAAATAAATTGTTTAAGAAAAAAATGATTATTATTCCAACATTTAGGATAAAATTAGGTATTTTTTTGTTACGCGTTCTTCCTTATAGAATTCAACTTATTTATTGTTATCATATTCAAGGTAAAAAATTAGGTATTAAATAAAAAAGATTAATAAATGTGTAATAATTAATTGCAAAACTGCGATTGATTATTACATTTTTTTTGATTTTTAAAAAAAATTGTCGAAAAAACGCAAAAAAACAAAAAATAAGGAAATATATTAAGTGAAAGGTATTAAAAAATAAAAATGTTTGTAGGTGATACTTTTTTAGGAGGATATAGTAAATGAATTATTTTGATGTTGCGGCTAACTATGTAAAAAAAGCTGAAATAGGAAAATCTATAAGGGAAGCAAACACTAATAGAGAACTAGTATAATGCTATTGGAATGTTGGAAGATTAATCGTGGAAGCACAGGGAGGAAAAGAAAAGGCAAAGTATGGAAATGAGTTAATTAAGAAATGGGCTGAAAAGTTAACAAAAGAATATGGCAAAGGATATGACTATACAAACTTATCTAGATTTAGACAATTATACTTATATTTTCCAATTGTTGGCCCGCTGGCCCAACAATTGACATGGACAAATTTATGTAAAATTTTGCCCATTAAAGATAAAAATAAGAGAAATTATTATATTAATTTGTGTATAACAAATAATCTGTCTAAAAGAGAATTGGAAAGAGAAATAAAAAACAACTCATATGAAAGGTTAGAGCATAAACCAAATAAAATAGATATAATAGTTCCATCAAAAGTTCAAAGTATAACAGATAGCTTTATGAATCCAATTTTATTAAAATTGAAAGATAAGGAAATAAAGAATGAAAAAGACTTAGAAAAATTAATTTATTCACAATTAAGTTATGTGTTTTTGCAATTAGGAAATGGTTTTGCATGGATAGGAAATCAATATAAAGTAAGTGATGGAAATAAGAATTATTTTATAGATATGCTGTTATACAATTACAAGTATAATTGTTTTGTAGTTGTAGAAATAAAATGTAGAAAGTTAAGGAAAGAAGATAAAGGTCAAGTAGAATTCTATATGAATTTAGTTAATAACTATGTTAAAGAACCAAGTAATAATCCCACGATAGGAATTATAATAACTAAAGAACAAGATAAGTTTGTAGCAAATTTTGTGAGAAGTGAAAGACTTGTACCACTTTCATATGAACTAGTAAAATGAAGGAGGAAAAATGAATTATTTAGATGAAGCAAATGAATATATAAAAAGAGTAGAAATAGGAAAATCTATAAGGGAAGCAAATGCTAATAGAGAACTAGTAGAGTGTTATTGGAATGTTGGAAGATTAATCGTGGAAGCACACGGAGGAAAAGAAAAGGCAAAGTATGGAAATGAATTAATTAAGAAATGGGCTGAAAAGTTAACAAAAGAATATGGCAAAGGGTATTCATATGAAAATTTATTTAGGTTCAGAAAGTTTTATCTTACATTTCCAATTGTTGACACAATGTGTCCACAATTGAATTGGTCCGTTATAAGAGTTCTTTTGCCCATAGTGGATGTAAATAAAAGAAATTATTATATTAATCTATGTATAAAAAATAATTTGTCAGTTCGTGAATTAAACCGAGAAATAAAATCAAACTCATATGAAAGATTAGAATATAAACCAGATAAAATAGATATAATAGTTCCATCAAAAATAACAGATATAAGTGATAATTTTATGAATCCAATTTTATTAAAATTGGAAGATAAGGAAGTAAAAAATGAAATAGACTTAGAAAAACTGATTTATTCCCAATTAAGTTATGTATTTTTGCAATTGGGAAATGGTTTTACTTGGGTTGGAAATCAATATAAAGTAAGTGATGGAAATAAGAATTATTTTATAGATATGTTACTTTATAATATTAAATATAATTGTTATGTGGTAGTAGAAATAAAATGTAGAAAGTTAAGGAAAGAAGATAAAGGTCAAGTAGAATTCTATATGAATCTAATTGATAATTATGTTAAAGAATCAAGTAATAATCCTACGATAGGTATAATAATAACTAAAGAACAAGATAAGCTTGTAGCAAATTTTGTGAGAAGTGAAAAGGTGATGCCACTTACTTATGAAATAGTAAACAATATGTAAATAACTTGATTTATTAGTAAATAGTTGTTATTCTTTTATTAGGTGATATACATGAAAAACAAAAAGACGATATTGATAGTAAGTATAATTCTAGGCGTTATTTTATTAAGTATTGGAGGCTTTTTATTATATAAATATATACAAGTAAAAAATGCAGTTATTAAAGTTGAATTAAAAGATAACTTAGAAGCAGATTTTGCTGATACTTTGAGAGTTTCTTCATTTATAGAAAATATTAATGGTAAAATTGTGGATGATTATTATCTTGATACTGATAGTTTAGGAAAGAAAAAAGTTGATTTTCAATATATAAATGATGATGGAATAAAACTAAAATATAGTTATGAAATTAATATTGTTGATAAAGAGGCACCATTAATATGGTTAGGTAAAAGTTATAATGTTGTAAAGGGTAGTGAAGATAATTTATTAGAAAAAATAATGTGTGGAGATAACTATGATAATGATCCAATTTGTGTTATAGAGGGAAATTATGACTTAAATAAAGTAGGGTCTTATAATTTAGTATTTAAAGCAACTGATAGTAGTAAAAATGTATCAGAAAAGAAATTTACATTAAATGTAAATGAGCCGAGTAATAAGGGAGGAAGTAGTGGTATTAAAAGTGTAACTGAATTTAATGATGTAATAAAGGATTATAAAAATAATAATACCCAAATTGGAATTGATGTTTCTAAATGGCAAGGAGATATAGATTTTAGTAAGTTAAAGAATGCTGGAGTTGAGTTTGTTATTATTAGAGTTGGTTCATCAAATGGAATAGATGGTGAAAATTTTGTGGATAGTAAATTTATTCAAAATATAAAAAACGCTAATAGTGTTGGTATTCCTGTTGGAGTTTATTTTTATTCTTATGCTAATAGTGTTGATAGAGCTGTTAGTGATGCCAAGTGGATTATAGAACAAATAAAGGATTATAATGTTGACTTACCAATTGCTTTTGACTGGGAAAATTGGGGGAGTTTTAATAAATATGAACTTAGTTTCTTTGGTTTAACTAATATGGCTAAAAAGTTTATGGATACTGTAAAAGATGCTGGTTATGATGCAATGCTTTATAGTAGTAAAACATATTTAGAAAATATTTGGATGAGTGCTGATTATCCAGTTTGGCTTGCTCATTATACGAAGAATACAAATTATACTGGAGATTATTCTTATTGGCAACTTTGTAGTAATGGAAGAGTTGAGGGAATAAATGGAGATGTGGATATAGATATAAGATATATTGACTAAAGATTATTAGTAAGATATAATTTATTTATTAATTAATGAGGTATTTATGAGTGTATGTAATATTATTAAAGCTATTGGAAATTCTTATATTGATTGGAAAAATGTTTATTATGTTATAAGTAGTGTTTTAAGTGCAATGCTTGCTTATAAAACATTATATTGGATTATTGGTTTTTTCTTTACAAGAAAATTTAAACCAGCAAAAAATAAACATAAATATGGGATTGTAATAGCCGCTAGAAATGAAGAAAAGGTTATAGGAAATTTACTAGATAGTATTAATAAACAGGATTATCCCAAGGATTTGTTAACAGTGTTTGTTGTTGCAGATAATTGTACTGATAATACTGCAAAAGTTGCAAGAGAACATGGAGCAATATGTTATGAGAGATTTGATGACGCACATAGAACTAAGGGTTATGCATTAGAATTTTTATTTGATAGAATAGAAGAAGACTATGGTAGAATGAGTTTTGAAGGTTACTTTGTTTTTGATGCAGATAACTTACTAAAAAAAGATTTTGTAACCAAAATGAATGATGCATTTGATTCTGGTGAAAAAATAATAACATCATATCGAAATACAAAGAATTTTGATGAAAACTGGATTGCATCTACTTATGCACTTCATTGGATTAGATCTATTAGATATAATCATAGAGCAAGAAGTGTTTTACATTTAGCAACAAATATTCAAGGTACTGGCTTTTTATTTACAAATGAAATTGTTAAAAATGGATGGCATTATACATCTTTAACAGAAGATAGAGCTTTAACTGCAGATGCTGTTGCTCAAGGTTATCAAATTAGTTATCAAAATGAAGCTATGTTTTATGATGAACAACCTATAAGTTTGAAAGTAGCTTTAAGACAAAGAACAAGATGGGCGAAAGGTCATTTACAAGCCTTTGTAGAATCTGGACCATATTTATTTATTAATATATTTTTGGGTAAATGGTATGTTAGAACTAAATGGGGAGAAAATTCTGTTAATAAAAAAGAAAAAACTAAATCATTTAAAGGCTTTTTATTAAATATAGTTGAAAATATTAGACATAGATTTGCTTCATACGATACATTAATGCAACTTACACCATTTTCGGTATTTAATATTGCTAGATGGCTAATTGTTATAGTAGTAATGTATGGATGTTACTGCTATAATGTTGGAGTAATAGATGTAAATATATTTGGGGGAGGAACTTATTTAGCGCAAGCCTTAAGACATTTCTTTACTATAAAGGTTAGTATGAATGCTGGAATTAATGCATTATTTGCAGGAATTGGCTTATCAATTTGGTTAAGAATATTATTTAGAATAGGTATGTATATAGAAAATATGTGGGTGGCTATATATTTATTTATCGTAGAACATAAAAATATTAAAAAGATGTCTATATGGAAGAAAATGCTTTATACATTTACATGGCCTACATTTGATATTATTGGTAGATATGCAACTTATGCTGCGTTATTTATGCATGTTGAATGGAAACCAATACCACATGAAAGTAAAGTTACAATTGATGATTTAAATACAATTGATAAATAGAAAAATTGAAAAGAGTTCATTATTTTGAACTCTTTTCAATTTCTTTAAAATAGTTATATTTCAATGTTAAATCATTTTTCTTGACTAGGTAATTTACATAATAATTTTTTTGTTCTAGTAAGTCTGGTTTAATGTATCTGTTGTTAGTAACTAAGCCTCCATCAACATAAACATTGCCATCATACCAAGAGTAATCACTAAAGAATACTATTTTTTGATAATTATTTTTTAAAGCATCTTCTCCGATGTAATAGTTTGGATTATAATCTATTCCAAAAAGGTTTAAAATTGTTGGTAAAATATTTAATTGTGATGTAACTGTTTTAATTGTTTTCTTATCTTTATTGTTTGTGTAAATAAAGAATGGTGTATGGTTTATTAAATTATTACTTGTGTTTTTATATTTATCTAGGATTGTTTTATCTGATAAAGTATAAAGATAATGGTCGGTGAAAACTACAATTGTGGTTTTATCCAGAAGTTCTCTTTCTTTTAACTCTTTAAGTAATAATTCAATCATATAATCAGTTTCTTTTGCTTGTCTTCTTGCACAATCTTCTTCGGTTAAATCATAACTTGTATTTTCAGTATCTTTACTATCCAAGTCAAGTAACATTTTACAATTTCCTTTTTCAGGATTAAAAGGCATATGATTTGTATAAGTAATTATATAATCAACAAATTTTTCACTGTTAAACATTTTTTCTTTAAATTCTTCATTTAAAAGTAATTCTCTATCTAAATAATATGAATTATCTTTATATGTATTTTGATCTACTAAACCATAATAGTTGTCATAACCCCAGTTTTTGTAATTTGTACCTCTTGAATAATATTCTTTAGTATTCATATGGAAGGCATTTACTGTATAACCTTGTTCTTTAAATAAATGCGCTAAACTGTATGGAAATGAATTCTTATTAAATGTATATGCGTTTTGTGTATATGAAAGTGGAGTAACGAATCCTGTATTTACTGCAAATTCTGAATTAAATGTTGATCCCCCACCATTATAATATGAATAATGATTAGTAAAATTAATACTGTTTTTCATTAGATTATAAATTGTTGGAGTATCATTTTTATTAACTAACCATGAATCTAAACCTTCAAGTTGAATCATTATTAGATTATTATCTTTGTATTTCCCTGTATATTTATTTTTGTTTAGTTCAATTTCTTTAGAATATTCTTCTTTTAAAAATTTAATGTCTTCTTCATTTGTTGTATTTTTATTTTTCAAAAATGTTATATAAAAGTTTCTTGCTGTGTATTCATATATACCTGATACGGTCATTGATTTATTATTATCATTAAAACTATTATAAATATTTCTAGGATTTCTCCATGTACTCCATGTTAATTCTTCGTTGGCTTTTCCTAAGAATAATGGAGTGATGGTATGTAAAACAATGAATACTATAAATGGATATAAGAATCTCTTGTAATTTCTTTTTTCATTATTGGGATAAACTTTGAAAGCAAGGATGAATGTAATAAATATTGGAATTAAAAATAAGTAAACAGAAACGTCACAATTTTTGATTGAATCGAGTAAATACTCAGAACCTTCACCTGCAAGTAAAACCATACTGAAATCAAAAAATACACCAGTCATAGAAAAGTAAACATTGTTTACTAAATATATTGATAATGATAAAACAAATATTATTGAATAAATTATTTTTCCAATTTTTTTCTTTGGATATAAAGATATACCTAATAATAGTGTAATCCATATAATAGTAAAGAGATTTGGAACTGGTTTTAATAAACCATAAAATTTAACTTTATACCTTGTGAATAAATCTATAAGAATAAAAGGTAAGGCTAATAATAATATATAGTAATATTTTTTTATGAAAATAATTATTGAATTTAATGTTTTTTTTCTATCAAAATTTTTTTCTTTTTTTTTCTTTTTTTCAGATTTTTTCAAACTAATCACCACATGAAAATTATACTATAATTAGACTTTTTTGTAAATATGGCTTTAAAAACTAATAAATTGATAGTATACTTATAATGAGGGTAGTAGTTATGTGGATAGTAAAAACGATTAATAGAGATAATATAACAGATATTGTTGAATATGTACAAGAAATAAGTAAAATAAATGATAAAGATATAACCTTGTCTTTAAATTCTAGTTTAGGATTTGCAGAAACATTTCTTTATTTATATGAAATAATGAGAGTACTATTAGAAAAAGGTATACTTGTAAAAAAAGGACCTCAGATAATAGGAAATGTGGTTTTGATAAATGAAAGTGTTTATAAATTAAAAGATTTTTCTTTAGAAGATGCAGTATGGTGGTTAGTACATAGTGATATGTTACAAGAATCTTTTGAGTCTATTTTAGTTGATAATAATTTAATAACAATAAATGATTTTGTGTTAAAAAGAGGTTGATAAAATGAATGCGGAGATACTAGTTAATTTAAATAAGAAGAGAGACTTTTATAATAAGTTTTCTAATTTAAAAATAAATGATAAATTAAGTGAATACATTTATAATGAATCTTTAGAAGGTGATTATAATAATAAAGTTATAATTAATATAACTTGTAAAGAAAAAATAAGTGATGAAGAAAAGCAAGATATGATTGATATAATAAGAAAAAGTTATGGTATTCAAGTAAAAGATTTATTATGTACTTATGAAAAAGAACAAGATAGAAAAGCAATTCTTTTAGCACTTGGTATTGCTTTAATAATTATTTATTACACTGGTTTTGTTAGTATTTTAAAAGAAGTTATTTTAATGTCAGGATGGCTTTCTATATGTAGTTCTGTTTATGGTCTTATTTTTTCTTCAACACAAAGTTTTGTTAAAATTAAAAGACTTAAAAATTTATCTAAAGCAAGAATTTATTTTAATTAAACAATATAATTTTGACAAAAATTACTTTTTTTGATAGAATTTACTCGTAGTAAATCAATTGGTCATTCGCGTTTTACTATCGGATAAACTTATATGTTTAAAGGAATAATGAAGAGCCTTAAGAATCTCCTCATGAATGGCAAAAAATATACACAATTATTTTGTGGTTGTTTTTTGTTGTATATTCATGAAAGGAGGTTTTTTTTTACAATCACGACAAGAGAGAAAGGATGATATATATATATGAAAACAAATGAACATGATTATTATAGCAACTTAGCTAATTGGTCTTTTGATGATATTGATTATTTTACTGAATCATTTACAAATTGGGTTTATGAAGAAGAAATAAGAAAAAGAGTGCAAAAGAATTTTAGAGTGTTGGATTTAGGTACTGCAGCTGGAGAAAAAGTTCTTAAATATTTTCCTGAATGTGCAGAAATCTTGGGAACAGATTTTTCTAGTGCAATGATTGAAGCTGCTAATAGAAATTTGGAAAGTAGTGGAAGAAAAAATGTTTCGTTCAGAGTTATGAATAATTTAAATATGGATACTCCTGATAATTACTTTGATGTTGTTACTGCTCGTCATACAACTATAGATCCAATTCAAATTTATCGAACATTAAAAAATAATGGGCAATTAATTTTAAGAGGAGTTGATAAATTAGATTGTTGGGCCTTAAAAAGGCTCTTTGGAAGAGGACAAGCATTAAATGATCCAAAACCTATAAGTTTAATAGATTATGAAAGAGTTATGGATGCTGGATTTAGAAGTGTAGAGTTAATTCCATTACATGATGTTGAATATTATAAGACAAAGGAAGATTTATATGCTTTACTTCAAAAAACACCAATACTAGATTCATTATCTGAAGAAAAAAATCAACAATATGAAAGAAAAACAATTGAAACAGATTTATTTTCACAATATGTTGATGAAAATGAAACATCAAAAGGAATAAAATTAGTAAGAAGATATTATGGTATAGTTGCTAAAAAGTAAAAAAAACCAAATTGATTAAAAAATCAATTTGGTTTTAAAATTATTAAATGATTTCTTTAGATAATTGATTATAAGAATCAATTACCTTTTTGTAAGGGATATTATTCTTTTGATAATATCCTTTATTTACACATTCTTCATAAATGTCTTTTGTTATTTTATTAATACTTTTAAACATTTTAAAATATAAATCATAAATATTTTTATTACTTGCTTCATTTAAAGCATATACTAAATTTACTGATATATTTTTTTCAGTTGTTAACATTTCTAATAAATAATCTTTATCACTCATTATTATTCTCCTTTAACATAGATAATATCTCATTGCAATTATCTTCATGTAATTTAATTAACTTTTCTATTAATTTAGATGTTTTATCTGTAGTGAATTCTTCATATACTTTATATTTTTTTAAAGCAATTAAGTTCCAATTGAAGGCATCACTTAAATATAATAAATCTTTTTCGGTCATACATACTACCTTTCAGTATTATTATGGCATTAATATTTTAGAATATATTGTTAATAATTGGTATAAATGTTAAAATAAATTTTAAAAGTGATGAATTAGTCACTTTAGAGTCATAATAAAATAATATGATTTTAATGGGTGATGAAAATGGATATATTAAAAGTTGAAAATTTAGTTAAAACTTATAAGAATGGTAATACAACGATTAATGCTGTAGATCATGTAAGTTTTAGTGTGGAAAAAGGAGATTTTGTTGCTATTGTTGGGGCCAGTGGTAGTGGAAAATCTACACTTTTGCATTTACTCGGAGGTGTTGATAGACCAACGAGTGGTAAAGTATTTATTGATAATGTTGATATTTATAGTATGAATAATGATGCTTTAGCAATATTTAGAAGAAGACAAGTAGGATTAATTTATCAATTTTATAATTTAATACCAATTTTAAATGTTGAAGAAAATATAGTTCTTCCTTGTAAGTTAGATGGTAAAAATGTAAGTAAGGATAGACTTAATGAAATTATTGATACTTTAGGTTTAAGTGCCAGAAGAAAACATTTGCCAAATGAGTTATCTGGTGGTCAACAACAGAGAGTTTCAATTGGAAGAGCTATTATTAATAATCCAGCATTAGTTTTAGCGGATGAACCAACAGGAAACTTGGATTCCAAGGCTAGTGATGAAATTGTTGCATTATTAAAAGAGTCAAATAAAAAATATAATCAAACTATTATTGTTATTACACATGATCCTGATATTGCAAGTGTTGCAAATAGAGTTATTACAATTGAAGATGGAAAAATAGTTAGTGATGTAAGGAATTAATTATGAATGTATTAAATAATTTAACTATTAAAAATTTAAAATTAAATAAAAAAAGAACAATAGTAACAATAATAGGTATTTTGCTTTCTGTTGCATTAATATGTGCAGTAGCTGGTATGGTTACATCTTTTAGGGCAACTTTAGTAAATATAGCTATTATGGATGGAGGAAATAGACATTTAACTGTAGAAAATGTAAGTAAAGAAGATTTAAAATATTTTACAAATAATAGTCATGTTAAAAGTATTTATTTAACAGAGACTTTAGGTTATGCAAAATATGATAATATGAATGAATATAAGCCTTATGCTTATGTTTTAGGTTATACAAAATCGGCTTTTGATAATACAACATTAAAAATAGTTTCAGGTAGACTTCCTCAGGATAGTGGAGAAATCGTAGTTAGCGTACCATTTCAAAATAATGCTAAAGTAAAAATTGGTGATACAATTAGTTTAGATATTGGTAAAAGAGTATGTACGGATGGAACTATTTTAAATCAAAGTAATCCATATTACGTTGAAGAAGGAGAAATTAACGAATGTCAAGAATATATAACTGATACACATAAACATGAATATAAAATTGTGGGTATTATGGAAAGATTAAATTATAATATTGAAGGATACAGTGCTCCGGGTTATGTGATGATTACTAAAATAGATAATGTAAGTGATAATATAAATGTCTCATTATTATTTAAAGATGCTGGATATTATAAAGAATATATAAATAATATAGCAAATGATAAAGATTTAAATAAATATAATATTTCTTTAAATACTGAACTTTTAAGATGGAGTGGTGCTAGTTTAAGTGATAGAACAATGAATATGTTATATGCTGTTGCGGGTGTAGTAATAGGTATTATAATACTTACTAGTGTATTTGTTATAAAAAATAGTTTTGATATTGCTAATCAAGAGAAGAAAAAGATGTATGGTATGCTTTCAAGTATTGGGGCAACAAGTAAACAAATTAAGAAAAATGTTTTACATGAAGGTTTTATTCTTGGATTGATTGGTATTCCTTTAGGTATTTTATGTGGAATATTTGCTGATTATATACTTGTTATTTTAATAAATTATTTTGCTAAGTATACTTCTGATGATTTTAAATTTGTATTTAGCGTATCTATTTGGCCAATAATTTTAAGCATTATACTTGGAGCAGTTACAATTTATTTGTCTGTGGTTAGAGCAGCTAAAAAGAGTAGTAAAATTTCACCAATTGAAGCTATTAGAAATAATAATGAAATAAAAATTAATAGTAAAAAGATTAAGTCATCTAAGTTAGTTGATAAATTATTTGGTGTCGGTGGAGATATTGCTTATAAGAATTTAAAGAGAAATAAAAAAAGAAATAGAACTACGATTATATCAATTGTAATAAGTGTTGCTGTATTTATTTCCTTATCATCATTTTTAAGTTATGGCTTTAAATTAACAAATCAGTATTATCAAGATATTAATTACGATATTCAGCTTTATCTTAGGGATACTAATGAAGAAGAATATAAAAAAATAATTAATGATATAATAAAAATGGATAATATTAGTAGGTATAGTATAATTAGAAGTATGAGTATGACATTTGATTATAAAAAATATTATAATGAAGATGTATTAAAATTTTTTGATGGTGTAAATGATTTGTCCCTTAGAATTATGTCTGTAGGTGAAGATGAGTTTAAAAGAATACTTAAAGACAATAAAGTTGATGAAAGTAATTTTAATTATAAAGGTTTATTAATTGATAAAAATATTTTTTATCAAGAAGGTAGTAAAAATTATAAGGAAGTAAATTTATTTGATTTAAATAAATTTAAAACTGTTACTGGTTCTATTAATAATAAAGATTTAAGTATTGGAATTATAAAAAGAATTGATATCTTACCAATGGGACTTCAAAATGTATATAGTGAAACTCCAACGATTGTAGTAAGTGATGAATTTTATGATTATATTGTATTTAATTATAATATAACGGCTACTGATTCAAAAAGTCTGTATATTAAATCAACAGATGCAGAAAAACTAGAAAGTTTAATTAAAGAATATTTACTTGATAATGATATTACTAATTATAGTTTGTTTAATATTGAAACAGAAGCTAAGGCTCAAAGAAGTTTAATTATTTTAGTAGCAATTTTCTTATATGGTTTTATTATTGTTATTAGTTTGATTGGTATTACAAATATAATAAATACTATAAATACAAATATGAATTTAAGAAGAAGAGAACTTGCAATGTTAAAATCTATTGGTATGACTAAAAATGAATTTAATAAAATGATTAATTTAGAATCAATTATGTATTCTACGAAAGCATTAATTATTGGTATTCCTTTAGGTATATTAGGTTCATTTGCTATTTATAAGGCATTTGCAAATGGTAGTGATTATGGATATTTATTTCCATGGCAAGCAATTATAATTGCAATATTGGTTGTTTATATTTTAGTTAGTTTAATTATGCATTTTGCTTTAAGAAAAACAAGAAATGAAAATATAATTGATGTTATTAAAGATGAAAATATATGATTTGTGCGAATAAATAGATTTGATTTAACCTAAAAATAATGGTATCATTTTTATAGAAGTGATACCTTTTTGTTGTTAGAATGTGAGGTGTATGTATGAAAATACTTTTAGTTGAAGATAGTGAAATGATTGTAAAAGCCATTAAGTTTTTACTTGAAGAGCATAATTATGATGTTAGCGTTGCCAGTACAATTAAAGATGCAAAAGAAAAAGTAAGTAATAATTATGATTTAGTAATCTTGGATGTAATGTTGCCAGATGGAAATGGTTTAGACTTTTTTAAAAATTATGTAGATGTTCCAACGCTGGTATTAAGTGCTAAGGATGAAGAAGAAGATGTTGTAACATCATTAGATCTTGGGGTAGAAGATTATATTATAAAACCTTTTAGGTCAAAAGAACTATTATCAAGAATAAATAATATTATTAAAAGAAATAAGAAAAATAATATTAAAATGTATAAAAATATAATATTTGATATGGATAGTTATAGAGTATATAAGGATGATCAAGAAATTATTTTAACTGGATTAGAATTAAAGTTATTGTTTTTTTTACTTGAAAATAATGGAATAATAGTAACGAGAGATATGATTATAGATAAAATTTGGGATGTGTCAGGAAAATTTGTCAATGATAATACTTTAAGTGTGTATATAAAAAGAATTAGAGAAAAGATTGGTTGCGAAGATATAATAAAAACAATTAAAGGTATAGGGTATAGGATTGATTTATGAAAAAAATTAGTTTATGGTTTTTAGGTAGTTTATGTTTAATAATGTTAATTAGTTATATTGATTATTATAGATATAGTAAAGTAATAAATGATTTTGTGGGTAGTGTAGTTACTGAGGTAAGTAAAAATTATCCAAATGTAAATGAAGAAGAATTAATTAAAATAGTTAATGGAAGTAATAAAGATAATAATGAAATATTAAAAAAATATGGATTTACTGATAGTGATATAAATTATTTAAGTAAGATGAATGATTCTTTTTATAAAAATATTGTTATTAATGTAATATTGTTTGGGGTTTTTGGAGGATTATGTATTGCTCTATATGTAATTGATAAGAAAAAAAGATGTAAAGAGATAGATAATATTACGAATTATTTGAAAAGAATAAATGATGGAATATATGATTTAGAAATAATTGATAATATTGAAGGAGATTTATCTATTTTAAAAAATGAAGTATATACCACTACAGTGGGTTTAAAAAGCTTATATGCTAAAGAAAATAAAGAAAGAATTAAAATAAAGGATAATTTAGCTAATATATCTCATCAATTAAAGACACCCCTTACATCAATTATGATTATGATTGATACATTACTTGAAGAACATGTTAGTAAAGAAAAGCAAAAAGAATATTTAAATGATATAAGAATACAGATTGAAAATATTAATTTTTTAATTATTGCAATGCTAAAATTATCAAGATTTGATGCAAATGTAGTGGTTTTTGAAAAAAGAAAAATAATTGTTAAAGATTTGTTATTTGATGTTTTAAAAAATGTTGATATATTAAGAGAACTTAAAAATATAAACATTCATATAAGTGGTAAAAGTGATGTAGCTTTTGAGGGAGATTACAAATGGGAATGTGAAGCAATAACTAATATATTAAAAAATGGAATTGAGTATAGTAAAGATAATGGGGATATTTATGTAAATTATAAAGATAATGGAATGTATGTAAGCATTGATATAATTGATTGTGGTGATGGTATATGTAATGAAGATATGAAGCATATATTTGATAGATTTTATAAGAAAAATAATAATAGTAATAATTTTGGTATTGGACTTTCTTTAGCTAAAGAAATAATAGAAAGAGATAATGGAACAATTAGAGTAAGTAGTAATAATGGTACTAAATTTAGTATTAGATATTATAAATAATTGTTTACTTTAATGTTTAAAAAAAGTATAATGTTATTATGAAAGTGAGTGTTTAAATTATGAATGTTTATAAAAATATTAAAGGACATAAAAGTATGCTTGTTATAGGTATTATTTTATTTGTAGTATTTATGGGGTTAGGTCTTCTTATATATTCTGGTGAAGTTAATGCAGAATATGAAGTTTTAACTAAAAATACTAGTGCAAATGTTTATGCTAAATTAAATGTAAGTTTACTTGATAGTGCTTTTGCTACGGAAACTTTGGATGGTAAAGAAAAAGATTATTATATAGCTTTTGATGAAAATGATAATCCTTTTATAATTGTACTTGATAAAAGTGGTTTGGAAAGTTTAAGAAAAATACAAGAATATACTTTAAGTGAAACAGAAATAGAAAAACCTAATCCAGTGATGGTTTATGGAAATGTATCAAAAAGTGATACAGAAGTGTTTAAATATTTACAAGAATTTTTGAAAGATGAAGATGGTAATACTTATACGATTGATGAGCTTAAAAGTGTAGTAGGAGAAAATTATCTTGATACAACATGGGATAATAAAGAAGAAGGGATATTTGCTTTAATATTATTTGGTGTTTTTTCATTAAGTGGATTAATTTTAATAATAGTTTATTTTGTTAGAAATAAAAAAAGTAAAAAAATATTGGAAGAATATGGAAGAGAACTTGAAAAAATTGAAGAAGATGTAAATAGTGGTAAAGGAATTCATAATAAGAAATGTAAAGTTTATTTAACTGATAAATATTTATTTAGTTATGCTGGTGGTGTTAAATTAATTGAATTAAATGATATCGTGTGGGTATATCCATTTATAACTAAACAAAATGGTATTACAACTAGTAAAAGTATTTATGTTGTAACTAATAATGGTAAAAGTAATGTAATAGCTGTAGTAAATACATGGGGTAAGAAAAATAAAGCTTCTTTTGAAGAATTATATCAAGATATAATTAATAAAGTACCTAATGTCTTAGCTGGTTATTCTAAAGAAAATATGGAAAAAGCTAAAGAAATGTATAAAAAATAGGAAACGATTGGGTTTCCTTTTTAGTTGTGTTATCTTGTTCCTTTTCTGGCTTTTTCTTCAACTATTTTAGCTAGTTCTTGCATTGTTAATTCACCTAAAGCTAGTTCTTGATTTTCTTTTTCTTTTGTTATTATATCTGTAACGGTTCTTATAACCATAGTTCTGTACGCTTTTATGTCATTATTAGATTTTTTTACAAATACTCCCATTACACAATAAATATTATTACTAATATGTTTCATGATGATTCTTATTGGCCCTTCTTTTAATTCTACAAAACCATTTTTATATTTATCGTTATTAAATCCTTTTGGTCTTTTTTTATAAGCTATAAATTTTAAAAGTATATTTTTTACTGAATTATAGTATTCTTCTGGTATATCTTTTAAATCATCAATTAATCTAGATTTTGTTGGATTATTGGTTGGGTGAGAGAATATTAATCGGCGTGGATTTATTGTGTCTATTGATTCATCAGATTCTTCTAGTTCTTCTAAGTTTTCAACTTCATCATTTAGTTCTATGTTTGTAATTTTATTATAGTAGTCCCTTATTAATAGGTATTTATCTAAGTATTCATTATATATTTCAATTGCTTCATATCTTGATTCTTTGTCTCTATATATACTTATATCAAGAAGAATTTTATAATAATCTAATGCTTCGAATAAAAACATTTTTAATATCTCATTGACAATATAATTGTACTCATTGGTTTCTAAATTGTATTTTTGATAAGACTCAATAACTGGTATTATTTCATCAATATTAAGTTGGCTAATATATGATTTTAAATCATTAACATAACTATTTATTGTTTCTAATCTGTTGGAATTAACTTCAATTAGATCAAACATTTCAAAACCACTATCTAAAATATTTGGAACTTCATTATACGCTTTAGTTTTGTATTCTTTTTCTTGATTTTGTGTTGGTATAATATTATTGTTGTAAAATTCTAACTCATTGTTAAGTAAAACTTCATCTTTTTCAGAAATTTCTCCCATTGTAGCATAGTAAGAAATTATTGCTTGAATATTTTTGAATGTAAAGTTTTGGTCAAATAATGGTTTTCTTTTTTGAAGTGGAAAACGTACTTTTTTTGCTGTTGAAAATCTGTAATATGCATTTTGTATTTGTTTTTTTAAAGCCATGGTTTTTTCAACCGTGTTTTTGTATTGATGCTTTATTTTGGTACCAAAATAATCAAAATGCTTTACATCATTTTGATTATATAAATATAAAGCTTTATAGAATTCTATATTATATTCTTCATTATTATATATACTACTAAGTAGAACACTTATAAATAATTTGTTATCATTTAGTTCTGTTTTATTTTCTAGTAGAGGAATAAGTTCTTCGTAAAGTTGTTTTTTTGTTTTTAAAACTTCTAGTTCATATTTTTTTGCTTCATAATCATTTATATATTTTTGTAAAAGCTCAATAATCTTATTTATGTACATGAAAATCACTTCCAAATATATTTTAACAAATTTATGACTAAAAATCCATTTATTTCAATTGGTTTTTAGAAATTTAAAAAAGCCCGTAGATACGGACTTAAATCTCTAAATGGTGCCGCAACAGTGAATTGAACACTGATTTAATCCTTACCATGGATTTGTAATACCATTATACTATAGCGGCATAACTAAATTATACAAGATAATATTTATTTATGCAACTGAAGGTTGTAAAAACTTGTTTTAAATTTTAATTTGTGCTATTATATAGCGCAAGGAGGATTTGGTTTATGAAAAGAGAAAGGATAATTGTTTGTTCTCATATATCTGTTGATTGTGTAGTGAATGATCCAGTTGATGTTCGTTGTGGAGGACCTGATTTTTTAGGGTTTGACTTTTTTGTTAGGCAAGAGGAGACTGATTATATGATGCAAGCTATAAAAATTGCTTTGGAACAATTTAAAGTTCCTTTAAGAAATATGAATGTGGTTGGTATTGTTAATAAAAAAGAAAGTGAAGTTTGGACAAGAAACAAGATTGTTAGAGCTATAGCTAGTGATGCTGAATATTTACAATTTGAAAATAGTAGAAATTATGGTTCTTCAAGATAAAAGGTTCGTAGTTACGAACTTTTTTTGTTGTTAAAAAATCTTTACATTATACCCCCCTAGGGTGTATAATGCTTTTGGGTGGAAGAAGTATGCATGAAGTATGTAAAATGTGTAAGAAAAATAAACATAGAAGTTGTGAAGAAAAGAAAAATATTATAAAAAGATTAAATGTTATCGAAGGACAAATTCGAGGAATAAAGCAAATGGTGGAAGATGATAGATATTGTAGTGAAGTAATAATGCAACTATCGGCATCAATGCATTCTTTAAAAAGTCTAGGTAATAATATTTTAACGAGCCATATGAAGGGGTGTATGGTTGATAATATAAAAAATAATAATTTAGAAATAATTGATGAAGTAATAACATTAGTTGAAAAGATAAATAAGTAAGGTGGTAAATATGTTAAGTATAAAAAATTTAGTTGTTAGTTTAAAGAATGAGGATAAAAAGATTTTAGATGGATTAAATTTAGAAATTAAAGATGGAGAAATACATGCAATAATGGGGCCAAATGGAACTGGAAAGTCTACCCTTTCTAAAGCAATAATGGGACACTTTCTTTTTAATGTTTTAGATGGAGATATTATATTTAATGATGTAAGATTAAATGAGTTAAGTGTAGATGAAAGAGCTAAAGCAGGGATATTTTTGGCAATGCAAGATCCAACAGTGGTTGATGGTGTAACAAATAGTGAATTTTTAAAAAATGCTTATGAAGAACAAACTGGTAATCATATTGATTATTTTAAGTTTATTAGTGAGGTAAATAAATCTTTAGATGATTTAAATTTTTCTCGTGATATGATTCATAGAGATGTAAATGTTGGTTTTTCCGGTGGTGAAAAAAAGAAAAATGAAGTATTGCAAATAAAGATATTAAAACCTAAACTTATTATTTTAGATGAAATTGACTCTGGGTTAGATGTTGATTCCTTAAAAGTAGTTTGTGAAAATATAAATGAGTATAAAAGTGAGTTTCCTGATACATCAATCCTTATTATTACACATTATCCAAGGATACTTGAGGCTATTAAACCAGATTATGTTCATATTATGAAAAATGGCAAAATCGTTAAAACTGGTGATATGTCTTTGGCATTAGAAACTGAACAAGTAGGTTATAATGAATAAAGTTATATATATTAATGATGAGAATATTAATTTTGAAATAAAAGAAAATGAAACATTAGAAATATATCATTATATTGTGGATAAAAATGTTTCTGTAAATATTAATTTAAATGGAGAGTTTGCTAAAGTAAAATATCACTTAGGCATATTGGGATATGGAAGTAATAAGTGTAGTGTTAAGGTGGAACATAAATTTAGTAACACGAGTAGTGAAGTAATATGTCATGGTGTTAATGTACTAGATGGTGTGTTAGAGTTTGATGTAACAGGAATTGTGCCAAAAGAAGCATATAAAGTAAGTTGCTTAGAAGAAAATCAAATAGTTAATTTAAGTAATGGAGTTGGAGTGATAAAACCTAATTTACTTATTAGAAATTATGATACATTTTCTAAGCATGCAGCATATATCGGAGAATTTAATAAAGATAAAATGTTTTATTTGATGAGTAGAGGTATAAGTAAAATAGATGCTACTAAATTAATGATGGAGGCATTGTTAATTGGAAATGGTAATAAAGAAGAAATGGTTGTTAAAGAATTTATGAAGAAAATGATGGAGGTATCTAATGGATAAAGAAACTAAAAGAGAAATTATACTTGATAATTATCAACATCCTACAAATAGAGGTTTAAAAGAAGATGAATCTTATGTTAAAGCTAATACAAGAAGTGATTCATGTATTGATAATATAGATTTAATGATGAAAATAGAAGATGGTAAGATAGTTGATGTTTGTTTTGATGGTGAAGCATGTGCAATATGTACAAGTGCAACAAGTATAATTGTTAAAAGCTTGATTGGTAAAAGTGTAGATGAAGCAAAAGAAATAATAAGTAATTATCAAAATATGATTAATGAAGAAAAATATAATTCTGATATCCTTGGAGAACTTAATGTTTTTGATGAAATATATATGCAACCGGCTAGAAAAAATTGTGCACTTTTATCGAGTAAGAGTGCTGTTAAAATACTTGATGGAGTAGATAAGTAAGATGGAAATTGTTGGTTTAAGTGAAGAAAAGGTAAAAAAAATATCTGAAATAAAAAATGAAAGTGATTGGGTTTTAGATTATAGATTAAAAGGATATAAGTCTTTTGTAGAACAAAAGATGCCTCTGTTTGGTCCAGAAATTAATTTGAATTTTGATGATGTTATTTATTATAAAAATAATGAAGCAGATAAAAAGCTAGAGAATAATTGGAATAATATTTTAAAACCAGTTGTGGATGAACTTGATAGTGTTGGTGTTTTAGAGAGTGAAAAACATTTTGGAGGTATGGGTGTTCAATATGAAAGTGAAGTTATATACCATAATATGATTGAAGAGTTGGAAAAGAAAAATGTAATATTTACATCAATTGAAGATGCTATTAAAAGATATCCTGATTTAGTTAAAAAATATTTTGGCAAGATTGTGTCCTACGCCGAAAATAAATTTGCAGCTTTAAATGCAGCGGTGTTTAGTGGAGGTTCATTTATTTATGTTCCTAAAAATACAGTATTAAATAGACCATTACAAAGTTATTTTAGAATAAATAGTAAAAATATGGGACAATTTGAAAGAACATTAATTATTGTAGATGATAATTCTAGTTTACATTATGTGGAAGGATGTACTGCACCATCATATAGTGAGTCAAGTTTGCATGCAGCGATTGTGGAAATTTATGTTGGTAAAAATTCTAAATGTAGATATTCTACGGTTCAAAATTGGGCAACTAATGTGTATAATTTAGTTACGAAAAGAGCTTTAGTGGATGAGGCTGGAGTTATGGAATGGATTGATGGAAATATTGGTTCTAAAGTAACTATGAAATATCCATGTTGTGTTTTAAAAGGTGATAATTCCAAAGGAACATGTATAACAATTAGTGTTGCCAAGAGTGGTCAAGAACAAGATAGTGGGGCCAGAATGATTCATATTGGAAAGAATACTAAAAGTAATATAGTATCTAAAAGTATTGCAGGAAATGGTGGAAATGCTACATATCGTGGTAAGGTTGAAATAAAGAAAAATGCTTTAAATAGTGATGCCATGGTTAAATGTGATAGTTTAATTTTAGATGATAAATCTATGTCTGATACGATACCTACGAATATAGTTGGAAACATAACAAGTAATATTGAACATGAAGCAACTGTATCAAAAATTAGTGATGATGTATTATTTTATTTAATGAGTAGAGGTATTACAGAAGAAAGAGCAACGGAGTTAATTGTTTTAGGTTTTATTGATGAATTTAAAAGTGAACTTCCAATGGAATATGCTGTTGAGTTAAATCAATTGATAAAAAGAAATTTATAATGCATTTGTTAGTTGTTTGTGATACAATGTAGGAGGAGGATTTATGAAAAAAAAACAAATTGTTGATTTAATTACATCTGTGTTTTTAATAATATGTGGAAGTGTTTTATTATTGTTTCCATTATTTCATTTTGTAAAAGTAAAAGGTATATTTTTGGGAGTATTGGGAGTTTATGCGGTATTAAACTTGATTAAATTTTTATTAACAAGTAAGAGTAAAGATTATGAAGGATTATTTACAAGTATTGCATCTATCATTGTATTTATTGTAGCGCTTAAATTAAATATTAGTGAAGTCCCTTGGTATTTAGCTTTATGTTTACTAATTTGGATAATTCTTTTATCCCTTATTAAATTAAAAAAAGGTGATTATTATAATGATAGAAAGAATAAAATGTGGATTATTGAGGTTATTAGTTTAGTGCTATTTATCTTGGCAGGACTTTTAACTACAATGAATTTATATTATGAAAATGACATACAAGTTTTAGTGTTGGGATATTTTTTCTTAATACATGGAATACTAGAATTATTTGACCCATTAATTATATCTTTAAAAATAAAATAACGGACGATTGATCCGTTATTTGTTTGTAATAATAAGTTTGATAGCTGTTTTTTGTTCACCATTTATTATTATGTCATTAAATGCTGGTATTACAACTAAGTTATCTCCGGTAGGAGCTACAAAACCACGACATATAGCGATGGCTTTGATTGCTTGATTTAGAGAGCCTGCTCCGACAGTTTGGATTTCCACTTCTTTGTTTTCTCTATAAATGTTTGCTATGGCACCAGCAACTTTACTAGGGTTAGATTTTGATGAAACCTTTAGAATTTCCATTATTACCATTCCTTTCATTAAAATATATGGAAAATTTATATTTTTATGCTTGATTTTTTTTGAGTTGTGTTGTATACTTAAATAGTAATCATTACTATTTAGGAGGCATATGTGAAAAATACTAAACAAAAGAAAGTTATTTTAGATATAATTAATAATAGTAATAATCATTTGGATGCTTATCAAATATATGATGAGGCTAAGAAGCAGATTTCTAATATTAGTTTGGGTACTGTATATAGAAATTTGGGAGGATTAGAAAACGATAATTTAATTATAAGTTTAATGGTTAATGGTGTTAAACATTATGATAAAGTTATTCCACATTATCATTTTATATGTAAAAAGTGTTCTAAGATTATTGATGTATTTGATGTAAAATTTCCTAAGATAGAGTGGATAGAAAACAATATAGTAACTGATTATGAAATAGTTTTTAAAGGCATTTGTGAAGAATGCCAGAAGGAGGAAGTAAAAAATGGAATTAAAGGGAAGTAAAACAGAAGCAAATTTAATGGCTGCTTTTGCTGGAGAAAGTCAAGCAAGAAATAAGTATACTTATTATGCATCAAAAGCTAAGAAAGATGGTTATGAACAAATTGCAGCAATATTTGAAGAAACTGCAAATAATGAAAAAGAACATGCCAAAATGTGGTTTAAAGAATTACATGGAGGAAGTATTCCAAGTACGGAAGAAAATTTGTTAGATGCTGCAAATGGAGAAAACTTTGAATGGACAGATATGTATGTTGAATTTGCTAGGGTAGCTCGTGAAGAAGGATTCGATAGAATTGCCAATTTATTTGAACGTGTTGCTGATATTGAAAAAGCACATGAAGAAAGATATCGTAAGTTATTAAAAAATATTGATGATAAGTTAGTATTTAGTAAAGATGGAGAATGTGTTTGGGTTTGCCGTAATTGTGGACATATTGTTATTGGTAAAGAAGCTCCAGCTGTTTGTCCAGTATGTAATCATCCACAAAGTTATTTTGAATTAAAAGCTGAAAATTATTAAAAAATACTAGTAATTTAGTATAAATTGTGTTATATTAGTTTCATAAAAACGAAGAAAAAGAATAAGTAATTATGAAAACTACATAGAGATTCCTTGGTTGGTGGAAAAGGAAAAGTGGAAATAATGAAATCTATCTTTTGAGTTGGGCATTTGCCTCGGGTTAAACCGTTATATTAATTAAGTTAAATAAAGGATGGTACCGTGCATAAGCACTCCTTGGGTATCATTCTTTTTATTTTTGGAGGATTATATGATAGATATTAAGTTAATAAGGGAAAACAGAGAATTAGTAAAGGAAAACATTAAGAAAAAGTTTCAAGATGAAAAACTAGGATTAGTGGATGAAGTTTATGATTATGATAAAAGTTATCGTGAATGTAAGATGAAGGTTGATGAACTTAGAGCAAAAAGAAATAGTTTGAGTGCATCAATTGGAGTTTTAATGCGTGATAAAAAGTTAGATGAAGTTGAAAAAATAAAGAGTGAAGTAAATAAGATTAATGGAGAAATTGTTTATGTAGAAGAAAAAGAAGAAAGATTAGAAAAAGAAATTAAAGATAGAATGTTAGTTATACCAAATATAATTGATGAAAGTGTACCAATTGGCAAAGATGATAGTGAAAATGTGGAAATTGAAAAATTTGGAGAACCATTTGTGCCTGATTATGAAATTCCTTATCATGCAGATATTTGTGATTCTTTTGAAGGATTAGATAAGGTGAGTTCTGGTAAAACTAGTGGTAATGGATTTTATTATCTAGTCGGGGATGTTGCAAGACTACATGAAGCAACCCTTGCTTATGCTAGAGATTTCATGATTAGTAAAGGTTTTACTTATTGTATTCCACCATTTATGATTCATAGCGATGTTGTTACGGGTGTTATGTCTTTTCCTGAAATGGAAGCAATGATGTATAAAGTTGAAGGAGAAGATTTATATTTGATTGGTACAAGTGAGCACTCAATGATTGGTAGATTTAAAGGAGAAATTATTGATGAGGCAAATTTACCAATTGCAATGACTTCTTATTCCCCTTGTTTTAGAAAAGAAGTTGGTGCTCATGGAATAGAAGAAAGAGGCATTTATAGAGTTCATCAATTTGAAAAACAAGAAATGATTGTTTTATGTAAGCCAGAAGAAGCAATGGACTGGTATAATAAAATGTGGAAATACACAGTTGAATTCTTTAGAAGTATGGATATATCTGTTAGAACTTTAGAATGTTGTAGTGGTGATTTGGCTGATTTAAAAGTAAAATCATGTGATATTGAAGCATGGAGCCCTAGACAAAAGAAATATTATGAGGTTGGATCATGTTCTACGCTTGGTGATGCTCAAGCAAGAAGAATGGGAATAAGGATGAAAACAGATAAAGGAAATGTGTTTGTAAATACTCTTAATAATACAGTAATTGCAAGTCCAAGAAGTCTTATTGCAATTCTAGAACAACATTATCAAGCGGATGGAAGTGTTAAAATACCAAAAGTTTTACAACCATACATGGGTGGATTAGAAGAGTTAAGACCTAAAAAGTAGTGTAAAGAAGATGTAATTTATCTTCTTTTCTTGTGTAAAAATATGTAAAAACTTTGGTTTGGATGTGTAGATTGATGACAACAATTGTCGAATTGCTTGCTTAATGAAAAATATAGTATAAAATGTTTATTGAAAGCGGGTTTTGGTTAATAAAAACAATATGACATGTTATCCATTTATTATCGGATGCTACATACAACCTTTCTACTTAACTTTATTCCACTCAAATTTAACCAAAACGCTTTCATTAATTATGTTTATATGTTAAAATAAAGCATTGAAGGGAAGTTATATATATGAAAGTGCCTGATTTATTAGTAGCTGGAGATAGAAAAAAAGTTAATATAAAAGAAGAAAAATTAAATTTAAATATACAGCCATTATATAAAGGAAAAAAATATTTTTTAAGAACTTATGGTTGTCAAATGAATGTTCATGATTCCGAAGAAATAAAATATTACTTAGAGTCTTTAGGATATGAAGCTGTTGAAGAATTAGAAAAAGCCGATATAGTTGTGTTAAATACTTGTGCTATTAGAGAAAATGCTAAAGATAAGGTATTTGGATATTTAGGAAGATGTAAACATTTAAAAAAAGAAAATCCAAACTTAATTATAGCTATTGCAGGTTGCTTAATGCAACAACCTAAAGAAATTGAAGAAATTCATAATAAACATCAATATATTGATATTATTATTGGTACGCATAACTTAAGTGAGTTGCCAAGTTTAATTGAAGAAGCTAATAATAAAAAAAATCAAAATATTGAAGTTTATTCAAATAGCGATGTTGTATTTGAAAATGTAAAATATAATAGGGATTCTAAAATAAGTGCTTGGATTAATATTATTTATGGTTGTGATAAGTTTTGTACTTATTGTATAGTTCCTTTTACTAGGGGAAGAGAACGAAGTCGTAAAATGGAAGAGGTTTTAGATGAAGTTAAAACTTTAAAAGATCAAGGATATTTAGAAATTACTTTACTTGGGCAAAATGTAAATGCATATGGTAAGGATTTGAATTTGGGTTATGATTTTGCAACACTTTTGGAAAATGTTGCGAAAATTGGTATTCCTAGAATTAGATTTGTAACATCACATCCATGGAATTTTACCGATAAAATGGTTGATGTCATAGCTAAGTATGATAATATTATGCCTTATGTGCATTTGCCAATACAGTCAGGTAGCGATGAGATCTTGAAAAAAATGAATAGAAAATATACTATTGAAGAGTATAAATTACTTTTTGATCAAATTAAGAAAAAAATAAAAAATGTTTCTGTTACTACTGATATAATTGTAGGGTTTCCAAATGAAACTGATGAAGATTTTCAAAAGACTTTAGATATAGTCAATTATTGCAAATTTGATGGTGCATATACTTTCATTTTCTCACCTAGAGAAGGTACTGCTGCTGCTAGAATGGAAGATAAAATTACAATGCAAGTAAAAGAAGAAAGATTACAAAAATTAAATGAGCTTGTTAATAAGTATTCATTAGAAAGTAATAAAAAGCTTTTAGGAAAAACAGTTGAAGTATTAGTAATTGATAAAAGTGAAAAAGATGATTCAAAAGTATATGGTTATACAGATACGATGAAATTAGTAAATATAAATGGAGATAAAAATTTGATTGGTAAAATTATTCCAGTAAAAATTACCGATGCTAAAAGCTTTAGTTTAGATGGAGAATATAGTCAAGATTAGGTCTTGACTTTTTTCTGCTAAATTTTTAAAAAATAACTTTTTTTCTATAAATAGGTTGACATTTGTTGGTTTATTGTAATATAATGTTAGTGCACTTGGGAAAATACGCGCCCATAGCTCAACTGGATAGAGCGTTAGACTACGGATCTAAAGGTTGGGGGTTCGAATCCCTTTGGGCGTACCATTTAAAAATTTTGTTTGAATCGAGAAGTAGCACAATTTGGTAGTGCACTAGGTTTGGGACCTAGGGGTTGCAGGTTCAAATCCTGTCTTCTCGACCAGTTTGAATTTAGAAACTAGACTTTGTTCTAGTTTTTTTCTTGTTGCAACCCCTAGTCCTAAACTTATATTGATGTAATTAAATTTGTTTTTGAAAATATATAAAGAAATATTTTATTATTTATTCCAATTTCCATTTGACAATATGAACCCAGTAATTATTTTTTGTTTAATTAGTAATATTCTAAATAAGAATATTACCTATATAAGTATGGCGAATCATTACTACCTATTGTCAAATGTTTTCTCGGCATAAACCATTCAAATATTTCCGTTATTTATTAAATAGATGTTGTTTTTTTGAAGAAGTAAATAAAAAAAACAAAAAAAATTAACAAATTTGTAAAAAAAACTTGCATTTGCGTCTGCTATTTGGTATAATCTTAATTGTCATCGAGAGAAATATTGGTGGCGCATTACGAGATGTAATAAGGGCGCTTAGCTCAGTTGGTTAGAGTACTTGCCTTACAAGCAAGGTGTCATAGGTTCGAGTCCTATAGCGCCCACCATTTTATTTTAGTTTATTATGTATTGCCGACATAGCGTAACTGGCAGCGCAACTGACTTGTAATCAGTAGGTTGGGAGTTCGACTCTCTCTGTCGGCACCATTGTTGGGGAGATAGCGAAGTGGTCAAACGCGGCAGACTGTAAATCTGTTCCTTCGGGTTCCATAGTTCAAATCTATGTCTCCCCACCATTGATTATTGCCTCGTAGCCAAGTGGTAAGGCATCAGACTTTGACTCTGACATTCCGCCGGTTCGAATCCTGCCGAGGCAGCCATTTATATTTTTAATGTTTTATTGTTTTGGTTCGTTAGCTCAGTCGGTAGAGCATTTGACTTTTAATCAAAGGGTCCTGAGTTCGAATCTCAGACGAGCCACCATTTAGAAAATTAACTCCGTAATTAACGGAGTTTTTTTGTTGGAAAACACTCTGACCCTTTGTTCATGTAACAAAATCAAATCTTGAATATATAAATATTTCTCTCTATTCCATCATCTTTGATAAAGGGCATTAGTTTTTTCCATCCAAATTTATCATAATAATTAATAAGTTTTGTGTGTAAGTATAACATGTCATAACCTAAATCTTTTAAGATATTAGGAATTGATTCTAAAAGTTTTCTTGAATATCCCATTTTTCGTTTTTCGGGAACAATATAAACATTTGCTAACCATGGAGAAAAGTTTGTATTATCATTATCATGATCTTTTATTTGATAAAAACCTACTAATTCATCGTCTTTTGTGGCTATTATTGTTATATCATTATCATCAAAAGCTTTATTATTCCATTCCTTAAGATTTTTTATAACATCATTTTTATATTTCTCATTGTGATTTAAATAAGTTATTTTTATCATTATTATCACCATTTTAATTTTAAAATATAATTTTTGATCTGTCAACTTTGTGTTAATTTAATAAAAAAATATATTTCTTTTAGTCGTTCGATTTGTTTCGACATAATTCTCATTAATTGTATGGTATTATAGCAAATTAAAGGAGGAAAAATGGATTCAAATATAAAAAAGTTATTGAAAGAATTTTATTTAATTCAATGCAAAGGTTGGGTAAAAAATACTGGCTCAGGGACAAGCTCTGCTGGAACTACGCTTGAACATCTTTTTGGAAAACAAGAAGATGCATTGCCTTTGCCCGATTACTTAGGAATTGAATTGAAAACAAAGTTAATTACAAGTAAATATGATATTAGACTTTTTAGTGCTGTACTTGATAATAAACCTGATTTAATGAATAAATTATGGCAATTATGTTCTTGGAAGTGTACAAGAAATGGTGGAACACGTAGCCTTTATGATAATTTTAATGCATTACAATATTCCAATACTCATAGAAAATATGCCTTTAAAATGCATGTTAATTATGCAAAAAAATGTGTTGAATTACTATTGTATAATAATTGGAATAAGAAAAAAGTGAATATTGATATGTCGTGGTCTTTTAGAGAATTAGAACAACGATTAAAAGTTAAACTTTCACATATGGCTCTTGTTCATGCTGAAAAATTTGTAAATAAAGAAACTAAAGAAGAAAAATTTAAATATTTAGATATGACTATTTATAAATTGAAAGATTTTGGTACTTTTTTGAAACTTCTAGAGCAAGGAATAATAAGTGTAGATTTAAAAATGTATCCGTTTAAAGAATCTGAACGACAAGAAAAATTCAGAAATCGTGAAACAACATTTTGTATTTCTCAAAAAAATCTACCATTATTGTTTGAAGAGATTGATACAAGTAATTATGTAATTAATTGAAAAAATCAGCCATTTGGCTGGTTTTTATTCTACAGTAACTGATTTAGCTAAATTTCTTGGTTTGTCTATGTCACATCCATTATCTTTAGCAACTTTATATGATAAAAGTTGTAATGGTATGATTGTTAGGATTGATTGTAATATTGGGTGTATTTTTCTTATTACAATTATATTATCGTAAAATTCTTCTTGAGGTGTTTCGTTTGTAACGTAGACAACATATGCTCCACGAGCTTTTACCTCTTTAATATTACTTATTGTTTTTTCTCGTAAGCTATCATCTGTTGAAATTGCTATTACAGGAGTATCTTTTTCAATTAATGAAATAGTTCCGTGTTTTAATTCTCCGGCTTGGTAGGCAACGCTATTTATGTAAGAAATTTCTTTTAGTTTCAATGATGCTTCCAAAGATAGTGCATAATCAATACCGCGGCCAATGAAGAAAATTTGCTTTTTATCATAAATTTTATCTGCAATAGTAGAGTAATTATCATTATTAATTGTATCTTTTATTAATGCAGGTAAATTATTATATTCTTTAACTAATTCATTGAATTCATCTTTATTAATATTTTTGTTTTCATATCCTAAATATAAAGCTATTAAACTAAATATTGCAAGTTGAGCTAAGTATGCTTTAGTGGTTGCAACAGCGATTTCAAATCCAGCTTTAATATAAGTTACATAATCTGCTTCACGAGCAATAGAAGATCCTACAACATTTACAATAGCCATAGTAGTTATGCCATCTTCTTTGGCTTTTCTTAAAGCTGCAAGGGTATCAGCGGTTTCTCCAGATTGAGAAACTAAAATTACTAAAGTTTCTTTGTCATAAAAACATTTTTTATATCTATATTCACTGGCTACTTCAACATTTACAGGTATATTTGCATAATTTTCAATTAAGTATTTACCAACTACGCCGGTGTGATATGCGGATCCGCAAGCTACAATATCTATTTTTTTGAATTTTTTAAAATAACTAAAACTTTTTTCTAATGATTTTATTGTACCATCGAAGTAATAGTTTATTGTATCTTTAAAAACTCTATCTTGTTCATTAATTTCTTTTAACATAAAATGTTCAAATCCACCTTTTGTGGCAGCATCCATTGAACCTTCGAAGACTTTTATTTCTTTGTTAACCATATTTAAATCTTTGTCATAAATTTCAATTTCATCTTTTGATAATTTAACAATGTCATAATCATCTAACAACATATATTTATTAGTATATGCAAGTATTGCTGGTACATCTGATGCAACATAGAATCCATCATCACCAATAGCTGCAATCATAGGACTTGCACAGCGTGATGCATAAATAGAATCATCACCATCAATTAAAACAACAAATGCATATGAGCCACGAATGATTTTACTGGCTTCATGTAATGATTTAACCATATCGTTATTTTTTCTATATAATTTATCAAGTAGGGCAGCAGCAACTTCAGTATCAGTTTCACTTGTAAATTTATATCCTTCTTTTTTTAAATCCTTTTTAATTTCAATATAATTTTCAATTATCCCGTTATGAACTAAAGTTATTTTACCGTTTTTGTGAGGGTGGGCATTTATACTATTTGCTTCCCCATGAGTTGCCCATCTTGTATGACCTATACCTATATTGGTATCAATATTCATATCTAAAGTATCTTTTAAATTTTTAATTTTTCCTTTTTCTTTTTTTATTTCAATATTGCCATTTTTTATATAAGCAATACCTGCAGAGTCGTAGCCTCTGTATTCAAGAGCTTCAAGAGCTCCGATTAGTATTGGAACACATTTTTTTGTTCCGTTATATCCAATTATTCCACACATAAAAAAATCCTTCCTTAATGTATGTGATATATTTTTTATTACAATCTTGATTTTGTTTTTTGTAATATATCTTTCGATTATACTAACCGTGATGCAACCCGCCGAATTTTCGATATACATCATCCTCGTTAACCACTGGGGTCTGGCGCTAACAAATAATTTTACCTCCATTAATTATTTTGTTTTCTTTATCATTATATTATATGTATTTTCTTTTGTCAAAGATTATTATGGACTTTTTTATCTCTATATTATATAATATAGATGGTGATAAAAATGGTAAAAGTTGAGGGTACTTTGGAAAAGAAAAATAGAAATAATTATGATAGTTATAAAAAAAGCGAACTTACTAAAACATTAATTCTTGGACTTGTGGGTTTAGTTTTAGTGCTAATGCCGGGTACTTTAAATAAAATTTTAGGAATTATTGTTGGTGTGGTTTTGTTAGTTATGGGGATTGCTGGAATTTATCAATATTTACAAAATAAAATTGGTACATCAACTTCACTTGTTAGTGGAATATTTTATAGTATATTAGGTTCAATCATATTATTATACCCTGGTTCTGTAGTAAGAGCTATTGCAATTGGAATAGGTATTAGTTTAACCATTTCAGGTTTAATAAAAGTAAAATGGGCATTTACATTGAAAAGTTTAGATAGTACATGGATAGGTACTTTAGTGATTGGAATATTAACAACTATTTTAGGTTTAGTTCTTATATTTAGTCCTTTTTCTGGAGATGCAATTACAAAAATAACCGGAGCTTTCTTAATGGTAGTAGCAGTATTCGATTTAATAGATAATTATATTTTGCAAAAATAACTGAAAAGTTATTTTTTTAATCTTTAAAAATAAAATAAATTATGATAAACTTATTATAGTGGTGAAGCATATGGATAGAATAACATTTATATTAATTGCTTTATTAGTATGGATATTAACTATTATTTTAGTAATAGTAGTTTTAAACTTGATAAATAATAAGGAAAAGAAAAAATTAAAAGCAGAGATAGAAAAGTTAGAAAAAGAAAAAAATATGGTTATTTCTGCCTCAATGTTATCAGAATTAAATAAAGTTGAAGCTTTGGTTAATAATGATGAAATGAAAGAAAAACTAGATGACTGGAAAGCTAGATTCAATGATATAAAAGAAAAAGAAATGCCTAAAATAACTGAAACGATTAATGATATTGAAGAATTGTTTGAAGAAAAGAATTTTAAAGATTTAAAAGGTTTGGTTTTAAAAGCTGATTTTGATTTAAATACTTTGAAAACTAAAGCATCTTTTTTACTTGAAGAAATTAAAGATGTAACATTAAGTGAAGAAAGAAATAGAGAAACAATAACTAAGTTAAAAGCTGAATATAGAGAAATATTGAATACATATAAAGATTATGAAGATGAATATGAAATTGTTAAAAATCCATTGGAGTTACAATTTGAAAATATTGATAAACTTTTTAATGCATTTGAAGTTTCTATGGAACAAAATGCTTATACTGAAGTAGGAAAAATAGTAAAAGCAATTGCTGATGTTATTGGTAATTTAAAAGTTATTATTGAAGAAACTAGACCAATTGTAAGTCTTGGTAAAAATCTCATACCTAAAAAAGAAGACGATATTAAAAATATTTATGATAAAATGACTAGAGAAGGATATAATTTAGAATATCTAAACATTGATTATAATATTGAAGAAGCTAATAAAAAAATACAAGATATATTTCAAAGATTAAATGTATTAAATGTTGAAGATTCATTATTTGAACTTAAAACTATGCATGACTATTTTGATTCTTTATATGCTGATTTTGATAAAGAAAGATATAGCAAGAAAATATATGAAGATTATAGTAGAAGTATACTTATTAAAGCTACAAAGCTTGAAAAAGTAAATAATGAGCTTTACAAAAAAATTGGCGATATTAAATATAGCTACGATTTAACTGATGATGAAGTAAGTGTTATTGCAGAGATAAAAAAAGAAATAATGAATATTAGAGCTAGTTATGATAAAGTGGTGGATATTGCTAGAAGTAAAACATTAGCATATTCTAAGCTTGCTCGTGAGATGGAAATAATTAATTCTAAGCTTGTAAGAACAGAAGAAAAATTGAATGGAGCATTAAAAACTCTAGGTAGTTTAAAAGAAGATGAATTAAGAGCTCGTGAACAATTAGATGAAATCAAAAGAATTTTATCTCAAACTAAAGAGAAAATTAGGTCTTATAAATTACCAGCAATTCCTAAAAATTACTATGTAGAAATGTCTGAAGCTATGGAAGCTATAAATGAACTTGTAAAAGAACTAGATAAAAGACCTATATCTATAAAAATATTAAATTTAAGGGTTGATACTGCCAGAGATTTAGTATTAAAAGTGTATAATACTGTAAATGAAACTGTTAAAACTGCAAAAATGGCAGAGACTGCAATTGTATATGGAAATAGATATAGAGTTACAAATAAAGAAGTGGATTTTGGACTTAGTAAAGCAGAAAATGCATTTTTAAAAGGAAACTTTAAAAATAGTTTAGAAAATGCAATTAATGCAATAAACATTGTAGAACCAGGAATTCATAAAAAATTGTTAGAAGAATCTCAAAATTAAGGAAGTGATATTTTTTGATATATTTAGATTATAGTGCTACAACACCAGTAGATATCGATGTTTTTGATACTCTTTCAAAGGTTACTAAAAATTATATTGGTAACCCTAATTCTATGCATAGTTTAGGACAAAAATCTATGGAGTTACTTGAAAGTGCAACAAAACAAATTGCGGATATTTTTGGTGTTAATTCAAATGAAATAATATATACTGGAGGATCAACAGAATCCAATAATATGGCAATAATTGGAGCTGCTTTGGCTAATCATAAAAAAGGAAAACATATAATTGTTTCAAAACTTGAACATCCATCTATTTATGTAATTTGTGATTATTTAAAATCTATTGGATTTGAAATCAGTTATGTTAAAAATGATAGTGATGGTTTGATTGATTTTGATGATTTAAAAAATTTGGTTAGAGAAGATACAATTTTAGTTAGTATAAGTGCCATTAATTCAGAAATTGGAATAAGACAACCATTAAAAATGATTAGACAAATAATAAAAAAAGAAAATATGGGGACTGTTTTTCATTCTGATATGACTCAAGCAATAGGTAAAGTTAGTGTAAATATGCATGATGTTGACCTGGCATCTGTTTCTGGGCAAAAGATTTTTGGGCCAAAGGGTATTGGCTTTTTATATAAAAGTAGTATGGTAAAAGTAACACCACTTTTATATGGAAGTACAAAAGAAAATATTAATCCTGGTACACCGCCACTTCCTTTAATTGCAGCTTTATCTAAAGCTGTTAGACTTGCAAATGAAAATATAGAAAAAAAAGAAAGATTTGTAACATTATTAAATGAAAAAATAGTAAACACTTTAAGTAAATATCCAAATATTTTATTTAATAAGACTAAATATAGTATTCCACATATTCTAAATATAAGTATAATGGATGTAATGCCTGAAGTAATGGTACATGCCTTAGCTAATCATGAAATATATGTAAGTTCGAATACAGCTTGTTCAAGTGGAGAAGTTTCAAATGCAGTTTTAGCTGTATACAATGATTTAAATAGAGCAAAACATACAATAAGAATTAGCTTATCTCATGTAACAACAACTGAAGAAATAAATAGATTTCTTGAAGTATTTAAAGAAGAATATGAAAAATTAAGTAAATTACAATAAAACTATTTAAAATAATAGTTTTTTTTGTTAAAATACTTTCTGAAATGAGTGATGTGTTTTGAAAAAAATAATTATTATAAAATATGGAGAATTAAGTACTAAAAAAGATAATAAAAATTATTTTATTAGTAAATTAAAAGATAATATTGAAACAACTTTAAAAAATATTAATCATAATACTTATTATGATTTTGGAAGAATGTTTGTAGAAACAAAAGATACAGATGAAGTAGTTAATCACTTAAAAAATGTTTTTGGTATTCAAGGAATGTTTATTGGTTATACAAGTAATAAGACTGAATTGGAAGATATAAAAAGTGAAATACTTGAGTTACTCCAAAATAAAGTTTTTAAAACATTTAAAGTTGTTACTAAAAGAAGTAATAAAAATTATCCAATTAATTCTATGGATGTAAGTAGAATTATTGGTGGTCATATACTTAAAAATATTGATTGTAAAGTAGATGTACATAATCCAGATATTATAGTTGATATTGAAATTAGAAATGATGAGATATTATATTACTTTGAAGAAATTAAAGGACTTGGAGGATATCCAGTTGGTACTTTAGGAAAAGGCCTTTTAATGCTTAGTGGGGGAATAGATTCACCGGTGGCAGGATATCTTACTATTAAACGTGGGGTAAAACTTGAAGCAATATATTTTGAAAGTCCTCCGCATACTAGTGACCAAGCTAAAGAAAAAGTTATTAAACTTGCTCGTGTTCTTGCTAAATATAATACTGAGGTTAAAATTCATGTTATTAACTTTACAGAAATTCAAGAAACTATTCTTAAAAATATTCCACATGAGTATTTGATTACTATAATGAGAAGAATGATGTATCGTATCAGTGCTATTATAGCTAATGAAAATAAATGTAATATTTTGGTAAATGGTGAATCTATTGGTCAAGTTGCAAGTCAAACACTAACTAGTATGAGAGCTATAAATGAAGTAGTAAAGATGCCTGTTATAAGACCTGTTGCTTGTTTTGATAAATTAGAAATAATTGATATATCTAAAAAAATTGGTACATTTGCTATTTCAACACTTCCTTATGAGGATTGTTGTACAGTGTTTGTTCCGAAGCATCCAGTTATTAATCCAAATGGAGCATTATGTGAGGAATATGAAACCTTAATTCCTTATAAAGAACTAATTTATAAAGCAATAAAAGAACATACTACAATAAAGGTAGGTATAAAGGAAGAAAATAAATTTAGTGATTTGTTATAATTTTATTAAAATTAAACATAATATTACCAAGGTGATATTATGTTTTTTAAAAATGCAAATTATTATAAAGGTTATGATATTGATAATAAGAGTAGATTAGAAAGATTACAAAATGAATATGCTAATCCATATGGTTATAATTTAGAAAGTAATGAAAGAAGAGAAATTGATTACGATAAGAATGCAACTTTTACTAATCAAAATGTGATTAAAAATAAAGAATATAATACAAAATAAAAAAGAAAGAAAAAAAGCCCTAAATTGCGCATTTGTGCAAATGTAGTGCTTTTTTTCTTTCTTTTTTCGGTTAAAATGGATATGTAAAATAAAATACCCGTGCGTGATATTGTTATGAAGGAGTAGATTTATAATGGAAAATAAAAAGCAAGCAATAATATTAAGTGTGGTAGCAATAGTAGCATTACTTTCATTAATAATCGGGGCAACATATGCATATTTTCAAGCATCAGGCAATAGTGGTAGTGGTACTGATGTAAATGTCGTGACAGCAACTAGTGATTTACTTACATTTAAAATAGATAAAGACATAAATATAATTGTAAGTCAAAGTGACTTTAAAAAAGGGGCAGGAAATAAAAGTGATTCAACAAAAGCATCAGCAATACTTACTGCAAGTAATTCTAAAAACATTGAAAGTACATCTGATAGATATAATATTTATTTTATAATTGAAGCAAATGATTTTATCTATACAACAGATAACGCAACTGCAGAAATACTTTTAAATGTTACTGACCCAAATGGAAATAAAGTGGAAAATATTACAGGATTAGTACATACAGATAAAGGGTTTGATATAACAACAAGAACTGGTGGTTTTCTATTAGTACCAGATTATGATATAACAGCTACACGTGGAAACATTACAACACAAGAATGGAAAGTAGAAGTAACACTTGTTAACTTAGATACAGACCAAACGAAAAATACAGGTAAAACATTATCTGGTAAACTTTTTATAACAAAAGAAAAAATGAGTAGTTATGAACTAACAAAAATAACAAATGTTGAAACAGAAACAACATATAATTCAATTAAAACAACTTTACAAGTAGCTAGTGGTACATCACCGATAGAAAAATATTATTATGGAATAGAAAAAATATCAAGTGATGCGACTGGTTATGCAAATAATAATTCATTAAAAAGACTAGCTTTTAATGATGTAAGCTTAATTGAAAGTGATAAACCAACATATACATTTAAAAATCTAGAAGATAATGCAACATATAAAATATATAGTTATGGAATAGATAAAAATAAGATAAAAACAAATATGTATGAAACAGAGATAACTACAAATAGTTATAATGTAGCTAAAATAAATAGTGTTACACATACATCAACATTAAATAGTATAACATTAAATGTAAATGCCCAAAAAGGGGATAATGAAATAGAAAAATATTTCTATTCTAAAGATAATGGAGAAACATATATAGAAAGTACATCATCAACATATACATTTGATAACCTAACAGATACAACAGAATATAAAATAAAAGTAAAGGTATTAGATAGTTATGGAAGATATTCAACAGAATATCTAGAAGCAATAGCAACAACAACCTATATATTACCAAGTGTAACAAAAGTAACACCAACAACAAAATATAATCAAATAACAGTTACAACAACTGGAACAAAAGGAACAAATAAAATAAGTAAATATTATTATTCAATTAATAATTCTTCATATGTTGAAGGAACTTCAACATACACATTTACTAATTTAAATGAACAAACAACTTATACCATAAAGGTAAAAGTTGCAGATACCAATGGCAGAATGTCAAATGAATATAGTTTAAGTGCAACAACAGATGCCTATAAATTACCAACTATAACAAATGTGACAACATCATCAACATCAAGTTCAATAACCATAAATGTAAGTGGAAAAGCGGGTGATGGCGCAATAACAGAATATTATTATTCAAAAGATGATGGTTCAAATTATGTAAAATCAACTAGTTCAAGTTATACATTCACAGAGTTAACAAGCAATACAACATTTTATATAAAAGTGTATGTAAAGGATAGTAATGGAAAAAGTAGTAGTGTATTTACAACAAATAATACAACAATTTTAACAATTGCTGATTACGTAATTTCACAATATACAGGAACACAAGGGGATAATGATATCTATTATCATGAATCTTCTTTAGCAAATGGAGCAGGAGATAATTCTTATAGGTATGCTGGAGCAAGCGATAGTGTAAATAATTATATTTGCTTAGGTTCAGATGCAACAACATGTCCAGATGCAAACTTGTTTAGAATAATAGGAGTATTTGGAGACAAAACAAAAGTAATAAGAGTAAAATCAGTTGGTAATCAAAAATGGAACACATCAGCTGACAATACATGGTCAACATCAAGTTTAAATGCATATTTAAATGGAGAATATTTAACAAGTGTTGGAACAGTAGCAGACAAAATAGCCACAACAACATGGAAAGTCGGAGGAGGGACAATTCGAAATATAACAAATTCAGTACCTAAAACAGCATATCAATATGAAGTAGGAAGTAGTGCATCAAGTACAACATATGATGCAAAAATAGGTTTAATGTATGTAAGTGATTATGGATTTGCAGCAGACCCAAGTGCATGGACAACAAAATTAAGTTCTTATAATAGTAATACATCAAAAAATTGGTTATTTTTGGACTCTACAGAATGGACTATTTCGCGTAATTCGGACAGTTCTGACGATGCGTTCTATGTGCATTCTGGGTATTTGGCCGGCAGTTCTGTGCTTTATAGCCTTGGGGTTCGCCCGGTCTTTAATCTTTTATCATCTGTAACTTATGCAAGTGGTAGTGGCACATCTAGTGACCCAATAAGAATTAATTGATATACAATAGATATACTTTGGTGGTATGATAAACTTTGGTTAGCGTGGCTGGCGGGGGTATCCGCCCCGCGCCGCCAAGTTATAAACACAATAGTTTAATATCAGTAAAAATTCATATCTTCCTCTTGGATGTTACAGTAGTTAGTGATGTTAAAATATAAAGTTAACAATATTGTAAATGTCAACATCAAAATCTAAAAAAATGTCAAAGTTAAAACCTTATAAAATTGAAGTAGCTTGAGTTATAGAAATATGACTTCTTTTTTTTATTCCAATTTCCTTTTGACAAGCAGAACTATTTTGAAAAGACTTTAACAATTGTTCTTAAAACGGTAGACTTTTTTTGTAAAATTTAGTAAAATGATATTTAGAGGTGAAAGAAATGAAAATATTAGCAGTTAATGCAGGTAGTTCATCATTTAAGTTTGAATTAGTTGAATTACCAGAAAAAAATGTTTTAGCTAGTGGATTATTTGAAAAAGTTGGAATAGATGGTTCTTTTTATACAATTAAACACAATGGTGAAAAAATAAAAAAAGAAGTTAATTTACCAGATCATGCTGAAGCTGTAAAAATATTAATGGATGAATTAATAAATATGGGAATTATTAGTTCTTTACAAGAAATTGAAGGAGTAGGACATCGTATGGCTCATGGTGGAACAGACTATACAAAGGCAACTCTTTTAACTGAAGAAGTATTGCAAGATTTAAGAAGGTTTGATGAACTTGCACCACTTCATAACCCAGCAAATATAATGGGAGTTAGAGCTTTTGCTAAAGAACTTCCGGAGGCTATTCAAGTTGGTGTGTTTGATACAGCTTTTAGTACATCAACATTACCAGAAGAAAATTATATTTATGCTGTTCCTTATGAATGGTATGAAAAATATGGTGTAAGAAGATATGGATATCATGGAACAAGTCATAGATATATTTATAAAACAATTTGTAAACATTTAGAAAAAGATAACTTAAAAGTAATATCTTGTCATATTGGTAATGGAGCATCTATTACAGCAATTGATAATGGAAATGTAGTTGATACTACTTTAGGTTTTTCATCACTAGTTGGTTTAATTATGGGAACTCGTTGTGGTGATATCGATGTTGCAATAGTTCAGTATATGATGAAGAAAACTGGTAAATCAATTGATGAAGTAATGGATGATTTATATAAAAGAAGTGGTTTACTAGGAGTAAGTGGAATTAGTAGTGATTCTAGAGATGTTGAAACTGCTGCTGAAGAAGGAAATGAAAGAGCAATATTAGCTAATGAAATGTATGCTCAAAAAATTGCCAATTATATAGCTATGTATAACAATGAGTTAAATGGAGCTGATGTTATTACATTAACTGCAGGTGTTGGTGAAAATAGTAAAGCAATGCGTAAATCTATAATTGAAAAGATTGCTTCATTAGGTGTAAAATTAGATGAAGAAAGAAATGATTTTAGAGGAGAATTTAGACTTATTTCAACTGATGATTCTAAAATACCTGTTTATGTAGTTCCAACTGATGAAGAAATGGAAATTGCATTAGAAACATACGAAATTAAAACAAAGAATAACTAGAAAGAGTGATAAAATGAAGGAAATGTATAAAAAAATATTTAAAATTATAAAAAAGTATGACAATATTGTACTTGCGCGTCATATAAGTCCTGACCCTGATGCAATTGCAAGTCAAATAGCTTTGAGAGATTCAATTAAACTTACATTTCCAGAAAAGAATGTTTATGCAATTGGTGCTGGAGTGCATAAATTTAAATATTTAGGCTCATTAGATAAGCCAGAATTATCAAATCTAGAAAATGCTTTACTAGTCGTTTTAGATGTACCAAATTTTTGTAGGGTAGATGGTATTGATGATTTACAATATCAAGCAATTTTAAAAATAGATCATCATCCTGCGGAAGATATTGTAGGTGATGTTGACTGGACAGACTCAACAAAATCTAGTACTTGTGAAATGATTGCAAACTTGTTATTAAATAGTCCTTTAGAAATGGATACGAAAGTAGCTGAGGATTTGTTTGTAGGTATGGTATTTGATAGTGATAGATTTTTACTTCCAAATACTAGTGTAGCAACTCTTAAAACTGTATATGAACTAGTAAATACAAGCAATATTAATTTTGTTAATTTATATGATAATTTGTATGAAAGAAGTATTTCAGAAGAAAAGTTTAGAGCTTATCTTATAAATAATATTGAAATAACTGAAAATAAATTTGGTTTCATATTTGTTCCTAGCGAAGATTTGAAAAAATTTAATGTGGAAGCTACGAGTGTGTCAAATCAAGTTAATGATTTTTACTTTATTAAGGAACTTATTTGTTGGATGTTTGTGGTATATGATGAGAGAAATGATATATATAAAGCAAATATCAGAAGTAGAGGTCCAGTTATAAATGAAGTGGCTTCAAAATATAATGGTGGAGGACATAAATTTGCATCTGGATGTAGAACTGATGATTATAAAGTAATCGAAGCTTTAGCTAAAGATTTAGATGCAACATGTAAAGAGTATTTTGATGAAGAAAATATCTAAGATAAAGAAAAATAATAATAAATATACTATAATACTGAGTGATAATAGTTCACTCAGTTTTTATAGTGACACATTAATAAAATATAATTTGTTAAAACCTAGAGATATTAGTGATAAAGAATTAGAAGAAATAATAAATTATAATGATTATATTGAATCATACAATAAAGCATTAATTTATATAAGTTATAAACAAAGAACTAAAAAAGAAATAAAGGATAAGTTATGTAATTATTCAAATGATGTAAGTGATAAGGTTATTGAAAAGTTGGACGAATTAGGTTTATTAGATGAAAAAAGGTATATTGAAGCATTTATAAATGATCAAATTAATTTGGGCAATAAAGGTCCATTTTATATAAAAAAAGAATTAGAAAAATTAAATATAAATAGTTATTATATTGATGAATGCTTAAATAATATAAAAGAGGATATATGGATAGAAAAAGTAAAAAAAATAGTAGATAAGAAAATAAATACAAATAGAAAATTACCCAAAGAAAGGTTACTTTTAAAAATAAAAAATGATTTAATATTACTAGGATATTCTAAAAATATAATTGATAAAGTATTAAGTAATGTTATAATTGAAGAAGATAATGAAGTAATAGAAATGGCTTTTGATAAAGAATATAAAAGATTAAGTAAAAAGTATAAAGATAAAGAATTAGAAAATAAAATTAGGTATAATTTATATAAAAAAGGATTTAATTTAGAAAGAATAGAAGAAATATTAAATAAAAGACTAGATTATAAATAAAAATATTGTTATAATGTTTTTATAAGATATGGTGATTGTAATGAAAAAAAGATTATTTGTTTTATTTTTATTTGCTTTTATTCTTTTCCCGTTTGTAGCAAATGCTGAAAGTTTTGATTGCTATTATACTGCAACTACAGGAAATAAAAAAACAGTTGTTGGATATAACATAGGTGGAAATGTAAAAGTTGTAGAGTTTAAAGGTAAAACATTAAATTTAAGTGTAAGCTCAAGTAATAATTCTACGAGCAGTAAATATGGAACTGATAAATGTTATCCGTTTATTGCTGTAGCAGTTAAAGAGAAAAAACAACATAGTGGATATAATATATCTTATAAAATTGGAAATAGCGAAGATGAAGTAAAATTTGGCTCAAGTAGTAATTTTGCTGTAACAAAAATAACTACTAAACCTAGTGAAACAAAACCTGATAAAAATGGAACTCAGGATAATTTGGATATAACACCGGTTGATATGTGTTCTAGCGAAAGTACATCTCTAAAAGTATTTCAAGTAATTGGATATATACTTTTGATAATAAAAATTATTGTTCCTTTAATTCTTATTGTTCTTGGTACTATAGATTTTGCAAAAGCTGCTTTATCAGGAGATGATAAATCTACCAAAGAAGCTGCTGTTCAATTTTCCAAAAGAGTTTTAATTGGATTAATAGTTTTCTTTATACCAACTATTTTAGATTTCTTTTTAAGTTTAGTTAGTGGTGCAAGTGAAACTGCTTCAAAATATAATAATTGTACAAATTGCGTATTTAATCCTAATAATAAAAATAAATGTAATCCAAAAGGATTAACTGAGTAGCTAAGGCTACTTTTTTTATTGGCATTTTTTTTATGTTGTGCTATAATAGTTTTTATTAAAAACGAGGTGGGTTAAAAATGCTAAATTTTGTTTTGGCAAGTGTTAATAATTTAAATATAGAAGAAATAAATATATGTAGTTCAGAAAATACAACATTGAAAGTATTTCAAGTAATTGGATATATATTATTTATTCTTAAAATATTAGTTCCAATTATCATTATAGTTTTAGGTGTAATTGAATTTGGTAAGGCTGCTTTATCTGGTGATGAAAAAGCTAATACAACATCATTTAAAACTTTAATGATGAGAATAATTACTGGTGTAACGATATTCTTTATACCAACTATACTTGATTTTGCTTTAAGTTTGGTACAAGGAACTAAAGATGCTGCTTCTAAATATGATGGGTGTACAACATGTATGTTAGATCCTTTTTCTGAAGATTGTAAACCTAAAAATTTAACTGATTAAAATGGATGATTTAATCCATTTTTTCTTTTATTATAAACTAATAAATGGTATAATTATATTATATATGGAGGATGTCGTGAACATAATAGATGGTTTAAATAAAGAACAAAGAGAAGCAGTGGAGCATATAGAAGGCCCTTGTTTGGTTTTAGCAGGTGCTGGTTCAGGCAAAACTAAAGTTTTAACAACTAGAATTGCCAATATGATCAGTAAAGGAATTTATTCTGGTAATATTTTAGCAATAACCTTTACTAATAAAGCTGCGAAAGAAATGCGGGATAGAATAAGTAATATTGTGGATGAAAATTATGCTTTTGTAGGTACTTTTCATTCTTTTGGCTTACGAGTAATTAGAGAAAATTATGAAGATTTAGGGTTATCTAAGAATTTTACTATAATAGATAGTGATGATGTTGCTAGTATAATTAAAAAAATTATGAAGGATTTGGATATTAATCCTAAAGAATATAGTGTATCATTTATTAGAAATAAAATTAGTTTTATTAAAAATGAGATGCTTAGTGATGGAGAAATAGATAAATATTTAGTAAGTCCACCAGAAAAAGTAGCAATTAAAGTATATAGAGAATATGAAAAAATATTAAAAAGAAATAATGCAGTTGATTTTGATGATTTGTTAAAAAGACCGGTTGAACTTTTCTTAAATAATGAAAGCATATTAGATAAGTATCAAGAAAAATTTAAATATATATTAATTGATGAATATCAAGATACTAATGAAGTACAATATAAGTTAGTCAAACTTTTGGCAAGCAAGTATAGAAATCTGTTTGTGGTTGGAGATGTTAATCAAAGTATATATGGCTTTAGATGGAGTAATTATAAAAATATTTTGAATTTTGAAAATGATTATCCTGAAGTTATAAGTATTACTTTGAATCAAAATTATCGAAGTACAAATACAATACTTAATGCAGCAAATAGTGTTATTAAAAATAATAGAGAGAGAAGAGAAGTAAATCTTTTTAGTACTTTTGGTGATGGTGTTAAAATAAAATACTTAAGAGGTAATGATGAAAAAGATGAAGTAAAATTAGTTATTGATGAAATTAGTAAATTATTAAATAATGGATATACTTATAATGATTTTGCAATTCTTTATAGAACAAATGCTCAATCTAGGACAGTTGAAGATGGAATATTAAAAATGAATTGGCCGTATAGAGTAGTGGGTAGTTATTATTTCTATAAAAGAAAAGAAATTAAAGATTTATTATGTTATTTAAGGCTGATATCTAATCATAATGATGATGTGTCATTAGAAAGAGTTATTAATGTTCCTAAAAGAGGAATTGGTGATACATCAATTGCCAATATAAGAAAGTTAGCTAATGAAAATGAAACTTCGATGTTTGAATCTTTAACTAAACCAAAAGAAATTGAATTTAAAAACTTAATATTAAGTTTAAGTCAAGATGCTAAAGAGTGTGACTTAACAGAATTAATTGATAGAGTTTTAGAAAAGTCTGGCATGAGGGCAGAACTTGAAAAAGAACATACTTTAGAAGCTGATATAAGACTTGAAAACCTAATGGAATTTAAGAGTATTACAGAAAATTATCAAAAAGAAACTGGAACAGTTAACTTAGAAGATTTTTTAGAAGATATAAGTATAGTAGCAGATTCAGCAGATCATCAAAATTTGGAAAATGCTGTGACATTAATGACAATGCATTCAGCAAAAGGATTAGAATTCAAAGTTGTATTCTTAGTGGGTATGGAAGAAGGTATAATGCCTCATTCAATGAGTATGAACGAAGCAAGTGAACTTGAAGAAGAAAGAAGACTTTGTTATGTTGGTATTACTCGTGCTAAGGAAAGATTATATATAACTAATGCTAAAAAAAGAATGTTATTTGGTAATACAAATATGAATCCACCTTCTAGATTTATCGGAGAAATAGATCCTGATTTAATTGAAAAAGAAGAATCTAAGTTAGTGGAAAAATCATTTGATAAAACTAAATTTTATGATGATGAAGGTGCTACATATAAGCATGGTGATATAGTAATGCATACAATCTTTGGTAAAGGCGTTGTAATAGATAGTGATGAAAAATTTGTTACAGTTGCTTTTAGTAAAAGGTTTGGAATAAAGAAAGTTTTAAATAATTATCAAGGTTTAAGGAGGATATGATATGAAAACATTAGTAATTATGGCTGCAGGAATGGGTAGTAGATTTGGAGGACTAAAACAAATAGAACCAGTAGGTCCTCATGGAGAAATAATCGCAGATTATTCTGTGTATGATGCAAAAAGAGCTGGTTTTTCTAAAGTAGTATTTATTATTAGAAAGGAAAATGAAGATTATTTTAGAACACACATTATTAATAAGTATAAAGGAATTGATATAGTACTTGCTTTTCAAGAGTTAGATTATATTCCTTGTGATGTAACATTACCTGAAGGTAGAGTAAAAATGCTTGGAACAGGTCATGCTTTATATTGTGCAAAAGATGTTATTGAAGGAGATTTTATTATTATAAATTCAGATGATTTTTATGGTAAACATTCATATGAATTAGCATCAAAGTTTTTTGATGAAGAAACTAAAAATTATTTAAGTGTAAATTATCCTTATATTGTTACTGCAAGTAAATATGGTAAAGTTAAAAGGGGAGTTGTTAAAGAAAATAATGGTATAATAGAATCTATTACTGAAAGTGAAATTGGTGAAGAAAATGGTAAGATTATTGCTAGAAGTCTTCAAGATAATCATGAATTTGAAATAGATGAAAATACTCCGGTAGCTGTTAATTTCTTTGGGCTAAGAGAAAATTTCTTACATATCTTAGAAGAAAAATTTGATGAATTTATTCATGGTGAATTAACTTTAACAAATGAATTTTTACTTCCAGATATATTAAAAAATGGAATAAGTGAAGGATTATTTGAAATTGAGTCTAAAGTATCGGAAAGTCGATGGATTGGTATGACTTATAAAGAAGATTTAGAAAGTGTTAAGAATCATATTAATAGTTTAATCGAAAGGGGAGATTATCCTGATGAACTATGGGGAAACTGATATAAAAAAGCGAGTAGAAGAATTAACTAAAATATTAAATGATGCAAATTATAATTATTATGTTAAAGATGAACCCACTATAACAGACCAAGAGTATGATAAGTATATGAGGGAACTTGAAGATATTGAACTTGAATATCCTAAATATGCAAGTAAAAATAGTCCCACAAAAAGAGTTGGCGGAGAAGTAATTGAAAAGTTTCTAAAAGTAGTTAGGGATAAACCTATGCTTAGTATTTCTGATGTTTTTAGTGAAGATGAAGTAAGAGATTTTATTAAAAAAGTCGAAGATGAAGTAACTCCAGAATATGTTTGTGAACAAAAAATTGATGGTCTGGGGGTATCTTTAATATATGAAGCTGGTAAATTAGTTCGAGGTGTTACGCGTGGGGATGGTTTAGTGGGTGAAGATATAACTCACAATGTAAGAACAATTAAATCAATTCCTTTGGAACTAACTAAACCTATAAATATTGAAGTTCGTGGAGAAATTTTCATGCATAAAAGCACTTTAGAGAAATTAAATAAAAAAAGAGAAGAAGAAGGTAAACCCAAATTACAAAATGTAAGAAATGCAGCAGCAGGTAGTATAAGACAACTTGATAGTAAAGTTGCTGCAGAGAGGGAACTTGATAACTTTGTTTATTATCTTCCTAATCCAAGTGATTTTGGTATAAAAACTCATCTTGAAGCTTTACAATTTATGGGTGATTTAGGATTTAAAATAAATCCTCACAATAAGCTTGTTAAAAATATTGATGAAATAATTGCTTATATTGAAAAAGAAGGAAATACTAGAAAAAGTTTATCTTATGAAATAGATGGAATAGTTATTAAAGTAAATGATGTTTCATTACAAGAAAAATTAGGTAATACTGCGAAGTATCCAAGGTGGGCGGTTGCTTATAAATTCCCAGCAGAAGAAGCATTAACTAAATTAACTGATATAATATTTACTGTTGGAAGAACTGGAAGAATTACTCCAAATGCTGTTTTGGAACCGGTTATTGTAATGGGATCTACGATAAGAAGGGCAACACTTCATAATGAAGATTATGTAAATATGAAGGGTTTAAAAATCGGAGATATAGTTTCTATTAGAAAAGCTGGAGATGTAATACCTGAAGTAGTAGAACCAAAACTTGAAAGAAGAAATGGTTCCGAAAAAGAATTTAGAATGATTTCGGAATGCCCAATGTGTCATGAAAAAATAGTTAAAAAAGATGGTAATGTTGATTATTATTGTGTGAATCCAAATTGTCCAAGAAGAAATATTGAAAGTATTATTCATTATGTTTCAAGGGATGCTTTAAATATTGAAGGACTTGGGGATGAAATAGTTGAAGAATTATACAATTTAGGTTTTGTTAAGAATATAACTGACTTATATAATTTGAGTGATAAGAAAAAACAAATAATGGAATTTGACGGTTATGGGGAAAAAAGTTTAAATAAAATAATTGATAATATTGAAGCAAGTAAAAGTAGTAGTTTAGAAAGATTATTGTTTGGATTGGGAATAAAAGAAATTGGTAGTAAGACGGCTAAAATACTTGCAAGTAATTTTGGGACAATGGATAGTTTAATGAGTGCTTCAATGGAAGAATTAGAAAGCATCAGAGATATTGGTCATGTAACTGCTTTAAGTGTGTATGAATATTTAAGAGCAAATAAAGAATTAATTGAAAAATTAAAGTCTTTAGGCATTAATATGAATTATTTAGGTAAAAATATGGGACTTAATGATTTTATAAGTGGTAAAAAGTTTGTTATAACTGGTACAATCGAAGGCTATGGCAGAAAAGAAATTAAAGAAATTATCGAAAGTTACAATGGAAGTGTTAGTGAATCTGTTAGTAAGAATACTGATATAGTTATCGTAGGTAGTAATCCAGGCAGTAAATATCAAGATGCATTAAAATTAAATATAATGATTTGGGATAATGATAAAACTATAGAAGTATTAAATAATTTGCCAAAAGCATAAATAGATAGTATAATTATATTACTTAAGAGGTGAAAAATAATATGAAAGAATTATGGAAAAATAATAAAGTATTAATAGTACTTGGTTTTATTCTATTAGCATGTTTAATTGCAATACTTATTGTAACATTTTCTTTCTTTTTCGGAGGAAATAAAAATGAGTATGGCGATAGATTAAAAGATATAGATAAATACAAAATCACAGAAACAATTAAGAATGATTATGTAAGTTCTTTAGAAAATGATAAAGCTATTTCTAGTGTAAAATTTAATACTAAAGGAAGAATTATTTATGTAACTATTAATTATGTTAGTGATACTTCTTTGGAAGATGCAAAAGCTAAAGCTGCAACAAGTTTAGCAAAATTAAGTGAAGATATATTATCATATTATGATATTGATTTTACTATAAAATGTGAAAAAAGTGATAATAGTGAAGGGTTTACCTTACTAGGAGCTAAAAATGTTGCAGGATCTGGATTAGTATGGAATAATAATACTCCGATAGAAAGTGAAGAAAAATGATGAAAAAGAAAAAAAGTATTATAATTATAATAGTTAGTATTATACTTGTTATCGGTATTGCTGTTGGTTTATATTTTATATTAAATGATAAAGATAAATTAACAGTGGCAGAAAGAAATTGGGTTAATGAAAGTATTGGTACAATTCAAAATATTAATGTTGTAAATAATGTTAATGTTTTTGGTAAAAATGGTAGTGGTGTTTATTATGATTTTATCAAAGATTTTGAAACTGAATATGGTTTAGATATTAATCCGATTACATTTAATGAAGGAAGTAATCCAAGTGGAATAACTTTTGGAATTAAACAAAGTATTGGTGAAAATGATATTTTATTTTATACTGATCATTATGTTTTAGTTGGTAAAAATAATGATATTATTTCTCAAGAAGAAAATTTAAATGGTAAAAGTATTGATATATTAAGTAAAGATTTAAATTATGTAAGTAAATATCTTAAGAAAGCAAGTAATGTTTCATTTAAACAATTTGAAACTATGGATGAAATGATACTCGATATCAATGAAAATGATACATATATGTTAGTTCCATTAATAAAGAATCTAGATGTAATATTAAGTAAAGATTATAAAGTTGTATATCATTTTAGTGATATAAAAGATTATTATGTTTTACAAATAAGTGATGATAAATTATCAAGTGTTTTAAAAAAATATTATAGTAAGTGGAATAATGAATTTAAAGATGTATATAATAGTAATTTATTTAAAACATTTACAAGTAATATGAATATTAGTGATACTGAAGTTGATTCAATGCAAAGTATTACATATAATTATGGATTTGTTAATGCATCACCATATGAAGTCATTTTAGGTGGTAAATATGGTGGTATAATTGCAGTTTATTTAAGTAATTTTAGTAAATTTGCAGATATAGAATTTAATTTTGTTAAGTATAAAAACTTTAATTCATTTACTAAAGCTATTAATAAAAAAGATATAGATTTATATTTTAATTATTATAATTTTACTGATGATTTTTATCAAACAGATGGACTATCAATAGAATATGTTGTAGCAGCTAGAAGAGATAATAATACTGTTGTTAAATCAATTTATTCTTTAATTGGTGAAACTGTTTATGTACAAGAAAATAGTAAAATATATGATTATATTAAAAATATAAGTGATATTAATATTAAAACTTTTAGTACTACGAAAGATTTATTTAAATTAAATAAAAAAGATGTATATATTATTTTAGATAAAAATACATTTGATTATTATAGTGATAAAAAGTTAGATAATTATACAGCAAGATATAGTGATTATATAAGTAATGAATATACATTTAAGGTAAGAACTAATAGTGCTTTATATAGATTGCTTGATAAGTATGTTGGTGTAATGGATGAAGATGAAATGGTTTTAGAGGGATTAAATAACCATTATGATACAATTAAAAGTGGATCTATAATAACTAAGATAGCAGAATATATATTATATATAGCTATCATTGTAGTAATAGTTATTTTTGTATTATTTAAAAAGAGTAAGAAAGTTTCAATAGCTAGAAAAATAAAAAAAGATGATAAAATGAAATTTATTGACCAATTAACTAGTTTAAAAAATAGAAATTTCTTAAATGAAAATATTGAAACATGGAATAATAATACTATTTATCCTCAGACTATAGTTGTAGTTGACTTAAATAAGATTCAAGAAATAAATGATTTATATGGATATAATGAAGGGGATAAGCAAATTAAAGCATTAGCTAATATTTTAGTTAGAACTCAACTTGATAATAGTGAAATAATGCGTACTGATGGTAATGAATTTGTTATATATTTAGTAGGTTATAATCAAAAACAAATAAGTAATTATATCTTTAAATTAAATAAAGAAATAAAGAAATTACCTTATGAATTTGGGGCTGAATTTGGATTTAGTATGATTCAAGATGATATTAAAACTATTGAAGATGCATTAAATGAGGCTGTTGAAGATATGAAGAAGAATAAGGAAAACAGTAGTAATGAATAAGGTTAAATCTGAAGTAAAAGAGTTTTATGATAACTTTAAAAAAGTATTGTTTAGGCCTGAGATGGCTATACTCCCAGGTCAACTTGCTTACTTTTTTGTTCTTGCAATTGTTCCAACGATTACATTAATAAGTTATGAAGCTGCTCTTCTTAATTTATCAACAGAGGTTATTTTTGATTTTATTGGATCAGCTTTTTCACCTGATATAGCTAATATGCTTCTTAATACTACAAAAGATGCAAGTGGAAGAGGAATAGGTTTCTTTTTAGTTGTTATAATTGGGTATTTTATTGCATCAAATGGTCCTGCTTCAATAATTATTACTTCTAATACTATTTATGGTGAAAAACAAGAAGGGTTTTTTAGAAGAAGATTAAAAGCATTAATAATGACTTTTGTATTAGTTCTTTTATTTATATTTATGTTAATTGTACCAGTATTTGGTAATAGAATTATTGAATTATTTAGATATGTTAATTTAAATAGTGCTGTAACTGATAATGTTTCTACCGTGATTAGTATTTTACAAGGACCAATTACTTGGTTAATAATGTATTTCTTTATTAAAATACTTTATACAATGGCTCCGAATAAAAAAATAAGAAGTAAAAGTGTTGGCTATGGAGCAATATTTACAACTGTTTCTTGGATAATTATTACATATATTTATTCATACTATATTAATAATATTGCTCATTATAGTACTTTTTATGGAGGACTTGCTAATATTGTTATTTTGATGTTTTGGTTCTATTTACTTGCTTATGCTTTTACAATAGGTATGGCTCTAAATTATAGAAAAGAAGAAGTAGAATTAGAAAAAACTGGTACTATAAATACAGTTAAATAGGGTATATTAAAGATATGTACTACGGATATTACTTATGTACATGATTTAATTTTTCGATATAAACTAGTATTATTTACTAAAGTATATTGAAGAGTAATACTCCGATAGAACTTAGGCTTTTGCTTAAGTTTTATTTTTTTTATGAAATATAAAAAAAATATTTATACAAAATGTATTTGAATAGGTCTTTTTTTTAAAAAAAATTTGTGTTATTATAGGTATGTAGTATAAAATATCCGTGCGTGATATTGTGATGAGGTGAACAAAATGAAAAATAAAAAACAAGCAATAATATTAAGTGTAATAGCAAGTATAGCCCTACTTGTATTAATAGTTGGGGCAACATATGCATACTTTCAAGCAAGTGGTGGAACAGGTACAAGTGCAAACTTGAGAGTAACAACATATACCACAGATGTATTTAATTTTGAAGTAGGAAATGATATATCAATATATGCAGATGCAACATCATTTGCTAGTGGTAAAGGTAATGCAAGTGGAAGTACTTTTGCAAAAGCAATATTAACAGCAAATAATAAAACAAATACTGCAACAGAACATTATTATTTGTATTTAAATATATCAAATAATACATTTACATATACTCAAAATGAAAATACACCAGAGTTACTTTTAACAATTAAAGACGCAGGCGGTAATGCTGTAACAGATATAACAAGTCTAGCATATAAGACAGTAACAGATGGTAAAGGAGCAAGTATATCAGGATATGATATAACAAATAAAAGTGGAGTAATAACTCTATTTAATAATAAAGAAATTACTGCAAGTCCAACAAAAACGGATGAATGGAATATAACAGTAACATTAGTAAATTATGATAAAGATCAATCAAACAATATGGGAAAAAAATTTAATGCTAAGTTGATGATTCAAAAGGAAGAATTTAAAGAGTCTGTGGCTAATGTGTGTTCTAATGGGCAAACTTTAAGCTCATGTATTATAGCAATGGATGGAAAAGATGATACCCTATATCATCATACAAGCACATTGTCAAATGGAGCAGGTGATAACTCATATAGATATGCGGGAGCAAGTGAAAGTGTAAATAACTTTGTATGCTTTGGTTCAACAACAAAACCATGTCCGACAGATAATTTATACAGAATCATCGGAGTAATAGATGGCAAAGTAAAATTAATCAAATATGATTATGCTAATAGTAATCTACTTGGAACTGATGGAGACTATAGGAGTTCATATACACCATATGCACCAACTTATAAAGGAAGTTTATCATCAATAAATACATATTATTGGAATTATAAAGCAACAAATAGTTTAAGTAATGAATGGAGTACAAGTTTACTAAACAAAACAAATTTAAATACAAATTATTTATATAAAATTGGTACAACATGGTCAAATTTGATTGAAGATGCTACATGGAAAGTAAGTGGAAGTTCAACAGACTCTGTAACACCAAGTGAAATGTATACAAGAGAAATAACAAATGCTACCAAAATATATGGACCTAGCGATGGCACATCAAAAATAGGTTTAATGTATGCAAGTGACTATGGATTTGCAGCAAGTCCAAGTGCATGGACTACAACCTTGAGTAATTATAGTGGTAACGATGTAAATGGAACATCAATAAAAACAATAAATTGGATGTATATGGGAGATACAGAGTGGACATTAACGCCTAGTTCTTCGGGTAGCAACAACCGCGTGTTCATTTTGAACTACTTAGGCTTCCTGACCTGCAACACCTCGAACTGTAGCTCTCGTCCAGTCTTGTATCTAAAGTCTTCTGTTCTCTATGCTGGGGGATCAGGGACTAAAGATTCACCAATAACTTTGGTAGTATGACAAACTAAGGTTAGCACGGATGGCGGAGTATCCGCCCCACGCCATAGAATTCTATTTGCTTCTGAAATCTGGTTCTTTAATTTTATAAACTTTTTCTTTTCACATATTTTATAGAAGTTGATATATCTTTTTCTATTGCAATTTATTATTAAAATTTGTATACTTATAACGAGGTAGTTATGAGTAAGAAAAGTGGTAATAAAAAAGTTTTAAGTTTTAAAAAATATTTGGTAATACTTTTAATAATATTAAGTATCTTGTTTAGTGGTTTAATTTATTTTATAAATGTATTACCTATGGAATATTTTGGTGTATTTGTAGCTATTGTAGTAATAATTGATTTGATTGTTTCGTGGCTATTATTAAGTAATGGTAAAGTTAAAAATTTAATCGGGGGGTTATTTTCTCTTTTGCTAGTTGTAGCTATAGTATTTGGAATTAATTATAGTTTAAATACAATGGACTTTTTTAAACAATTTGGTTTTAATGAGTATAAAAGTGAGAATTATAATATTATAGTTTTAAAAACAAGTAATTATAAAAGAATAAAGGATTTAAATAACAAAGTAATTGGACATTTAGATAAAAGTAAATATGAAGGATTAGAAAAAGCAATTGATAAATTAAATAAAAAAATTTTTTTTAAAAGTGAAATTTTAAGTGATTCAAGCGAGCTGTTAACAAGTTTAGAAGAAAAAAATATTGATGCAATTATTTTAGAAGATGCTCAATTAGAAATATTAAATGAAGCAAATGAAGACTTATATAATAGTATTAGAAAACTTGATGCAATAAAGGTTGAAATTAAAAATGAAGATATTGGTAAATCTGTAGATGTTACAAATAAACCATTTAATGTCTATATATCTGGAATTGATACATATGGAAGTATAAATAAAGTATCTAGAAGTGATGTAAATATTCTTATGAGTGTTAATCCAATTAAAAAGGAAATATTATTAACAAATATACCTAGAGATTATTATGTTAAACTTCATACTTTTAAAGAATATGATAAACTTACTCATGCAGGTATTTACGGAGTAAATGAAAGTATTAAGACAATTGAAGATTTATTAGATACAAAGATTAACTACTATATTAAAGTTAACTTTACATCTTTAGTGGATATTGTAGATGCTCTAGATGGTATTACTGTTAATTCTAATTATAATTTTGTATCTAATGATGGTTATTCTTTTGTAAAAGGAGCCAATGTTTTAGATGGTAAGAAAGCATTATCTTTTGCTAGAGAAAGAAAATCATTTAAAGAAGGAGATAGAGTAAGGGGAGAAAATCAACAGTTAGTTCTTACCTCTTTAATAAATAAAGCTATGTCTCCGAAGATAATCACTAATTATGTAGATATTTTAAAAGCTTTAAAAGGGAAATTTATTACAAATATAAGTGATGATGAAATTACTAAGCTAATAAAAATGCAATTAAATGATGGAATTTCATGGAATATAAAATCAATTAGTGTTAATGGATCTGATGCAATGGATTATGTTTATAGTTATAAGAAAACAAAATTATATGTTATGAAACCTGATGAAAAAACTGTTTTAAATGCTAAAAATAATATAAAAAGAATATTAGCTGAAAATTAATGTGTAAAACAAAGTGTCAAATTTGACACTTTTTATAATGGGGATTTTGGCTTCTTTTGTCGAAGTTGTTTAAAGTTTAAATATTTTTTTCTAAACTAATATGTAAGGAGAAGAATAATATGTTTAAGTTAGAGCTAGAGTATAAAAATGGTATATTGTTTGCAAGACTTAAAGGAATATTGAATCGCAAAAATAGTTATAAAATAAACAATTATTTAAATCCAGTTATTAAAAAACATGAAATTAAATATTTGGTTTATAATTTTGAAGATTTAGAAATGATAGATAATTCGGGAATAGATGCCTTAATTAATAGCAAATATTATATAAAATGCAATAAAGGGGTTATTAAAGTATGTGGTGTACACGGGGCACAAGAATATTTGTGTAAGTATTTAAAACTGTCTAAGGTGAGAAGTGAAATAGATGCATTTATGGAAATGGAGGCTATGTAATGTTAGAAGAAATAATTAAATCCAGTGCTGGATTAATATGGAAAATAGCTAAGAATTTTTATGGTGTAGATAAAAATGATTTATATCAAGCTGGGGTTCTTGGAGTTATTAAAGCATATCAAAATTATAAAAATGATGGAATAACTAAATTTAGTACATATGCCTATAACTATATTTTTGGAGAAATGTATATGTTAGCTAATAATAAAGAGATTAAATTAAATAAAGATATAAATAGACTTTTAAAAATGATAGAAAACGGTAGAATGAGATTATCACAAGAAATAATGAGAGAACCATCTAATAAAGAATTAGCACAATATTTAGAAATGGATTTAAAAAATTTAGAACAAGTAATGATGTATGCAAATACTTTTGTATCGATGGATGAGGAATGTGATGAAAGAAGAGATTTACATGAAGTAATAGCTTGTAGTGAAGATGTAAGTGAAGATGATAGAATTATATTAAATGATAGTATAAATTCATTAGATAATTTAGAAAAAGATATTATTAAAAGTCGTTATTATGAGGATTTAACGCAAAGTGAGACAGCAAAAAAGTTAGGAATAACTCAAGTAATGGTATCAAGGTATGAAAAAAGAAGTTTAAGTAAAATGAGAGACTTTATGTATATGTAAAAAAATTTAATTCATAATAATAATGGTGAATGTTATGAATAAAGAAGACTATAAAAAATTAGTTAAGAAGCATACTCCGAAAGAACCAAAATTAAGAAATATTGGAGTAGCTTTTTTAGTGGGAGGATTAATTGGTTTATTTGCTGAAGTTATGATTTATATTTTTATGCATTGTTTTGCAGTATCAAGTGTTGAGGCAGGTCTTATAACAGCTTTAGTGGTTATTTTCTTATCAAGTTTATTTACAGCTTTAGGATTCTTTGATAACTGGGTAAGTGTTTGTAAATGTGGACTTATTATTCCAACTTCTGGATTTGCTCATAGTGTAGCATCAAGTGCTTTAGAGTATAAAAAAGATGGTTTAATTACAGGCCTTGGATCTAATTTCTTTAAACTTGCAGGTTCAGTAATTTTATATGGAATTATTTCTGCTTTTATTTTAGTGATTGTGAGGTTGATTTTGGTTGGCTAGTATGAAATTTAAAAATGTTTATTTAAATGATTATTATACAATTGTGGGGCCATTAGAAAAAAATAGTCATTTAAAAAGATTGGATATGATTATGGATGATTATTATATTGGAGAAAAAACTTTTGAACAAGCAGAAGTTAAAATGCAACAAATAGTGATTGATAATATTATTGGTAAAAACAATTTAAATATTAGTGATATTGATTTGCTTGTAGGAGGAGATTTAACTAACCAAATTGCTATAAGTAATTATAGTGCTAAAAATTATAATATTCCTTTTTTGGGGCTTTATTCCGCTTGTGCTACATTTGTAGAAGGGTTAATTGTTGCATCAAATATGATAGATGGTGGTAAATTAAAAAAAGTTGTTGGTATTACTAGTAGTCATAATTTAACTGCGGAAAGACAATTTAGATATCCAGTTGAATATGGAGCTCCGAGGGCTCATACATCAACATTTACATCAACTGGAGCGGTTTCAACATTATTAAGTAAGAAACCTAGTAATATTAGAATCGAAAGTGCCACAATTGGGGTGCCTGTAGATTTAGGAGTAAGTGATGCTAATAACTTAGGGGCAGCAATGGCTCCGGCGGCAGCAAGTACAATTGCAACTCATTTTGCTAGTTTAAAAAGGAATGCAAGTTATTATGATTTAGTTCTAACTGGTGATTTAGGATGTGTTGGTAGTGAAATATTAAAAGACTATTTAGAGACTGTATATAATATAAAGTTAAAAAAATATTTAGATGCAGGTTGTGAATTATATTTAGATAGTCAAAATACATATGCCGGAGGTAGTGGACCAGCTTGTTTGCCAATTGTTCTGTTTAATAAAATATTACTTAATAAGAAGTATAAAAAAATACTTTTAGTAGCAACAGGGGCTTTACATAGTCCAACTACAGTTAACCAACACGGCACAATTCCATCAATTGCTCATGCTATAAGTTTGGAGGTGGAATAATGAATTTTTTAATGGCATTTTTGTTTGCGGGTTTTATGTGTGCTTTAGCACAAGTTATTTTAGATAATACTAAATTAACACCAGGACATATTACCAGTATTTATACAGTTGTAGGTGCTTTTTTGTCATTTTTAGGTTTTTATGATAGATTGATTTCTAAATTTGGAGCTGGAGCAACAATTCTTATTTCTAATTTTGGACATTCATTATATAGTTCTGCTTGGCAAGGATATATAGAAGAAGGATTCTTGGGTATTTTTGGTGATATGTTATGTAAATCTTCGGGGGTAATAACTGGAGCTATTGTGATTGCTTTTCTTGTTTCAGTTATTTTTAAACCTAAAAATTGAGTTACTAATAAAAATAGTAACTTTTTTTAAATTTTAAATTTGCCTAAAAATGGGCTGATATAGCCTAAATATCCCGATTTATGTCGACTTTTGATGAACGCTTTTTCTTGCATTTTTTGGTACTTCTGTCTTAAGATATAGACTTATCGAAGGGAGAAATTTTATGCCTAGTAAATTAATAGAAAAAAATAAAACAAAGGATGTTTTTTATGGTTTTAATTATGATAAGATGTTTAAAGCCATATTCGTGGGGTTTAATGAAGATCGAACACACTTACTTTGTGAACTTTTAAGTGAATGCTTAGATATCAAAATAGATAAAATAATTAAATTTATTCCAGTAGAATTAAAGATAAGACAAAAAAGTGAGCGAAGTAAAAGATTAGATTTACTTGTAGAAGCACAAGGAAGAAAAATAAATTTAGAACTTAATTCATCATATAGTGCAAGTACAAAGGTGAGAAATATTAATTTTTATTTTTCTTTTTGTAGTCAAAAGACCTTAGTGAGCCAAGCATATGATACTGTCTCAGAGTTTATTCATATATCATTAAACTATAAAGTAAGACCAAGTGATCCATTAATAACGTGTTATACATTTTATGATAAAGACAATAAAAAGGAATTAGATAATCGATTCAAATATTATGAAATCAATGTTGAAAAGTTTGCTAAACTTTGGTATGATAAAGACATGAAAAGTGCTAGAGAAAAACCACTTTTAACAATGTTAGGGATAAAGAATAAAGAAGATCTTGAAAAGTATTGTAGTGAAATAAAAAACTCTAGTGTTAAGGAGAGTGTTGATAAGTTGAAAAGATTAAATAAAGAAGATGTATTTATATATGATATAACTCCAGAGGAAGAAGAAAAGTATATACAAAATACTGAAAAAAATATTGCTAGAAGGGAAGGGTTAGCTGAAGGATTAGCTGAAGGGCACGAAGCGGGTTTGGCTGAAGGACAAAAGGTAGAAAAAGAATCAATTGCAAAAAAGTTATTGGAAGCAAATTATCCTATTGATGAAATAATTAAAATAACAGATCTTTCAAAAGAGGAAGTAGAAAAAATAAACAAAAAATAACAAATGTTTGTATTTTTGTTGACAATTATTTTAACATGCGCTACAATTAATTTGTATCAGGGTATTAGGAGGAAAAATGAAAGTTACAAAAGATGAAAAGAATAAAGACAAGGCGTTAGAACAAGTATTAGCTGATATTGAAAAACAATTTGGGGCTGGAGCTATTATGAAACTTGGTGATAATGATCATATGAATGTTGATGTTACTTCAAGTGGTTCAATAACTATTGATGTTGCTTTAGGTGTTGGTGGCTATCCTAAAGGAAGAATAATTGAAATATATGGGCCTGAGTCAAGTGGTAAAACAACAGTTGCATTACAAGCCATAGCTGAAGTTCAAAAGAATGGTGGAAGGGCAGCATTTATTGATGCTGAACATGCACTTGATCCAGTTTATGCTAAAAATTTAGGGGTAAATGTAAATGAATTGTTACTTAGTCAACCAGATACTGGTGAACAAGCATTGGAAATTTGTGATGCATTAGTAAAAAGTGATGCTGTTGATATTGTTGTTATTGACTCTGTGGCAGCATTAGTTCCACAAGCTGAAATAGATGGAGAAATGGGAGATTCACATGTAGGTCTTCAAGCAAGATTAATGTCTCAAGCGTTAAGAAAATTATCAGGAACAATGAATAAAACTAAAACAACTGCAATATTTATAAATCAATTAAGAGAAAAAGTTGGGGTTATGTTTGGAAATCCTGAAACTACACCTGGAGGAAGAGCATTAAAGTTTTATTCAAGTATTAGATTGGATGTAAGACGTGGAGAACAAATAAAAGTTGGAGATCAAATTGTTGGTAATAAAACAAATATAAAAGTAGTTAAAAATAAAGTAGCGCCACCATTTAAAACAGCAACCGTGGATATTATGTATGGTGAAGGAATATCTAGAGAAGGAGAGATTATTGATATTGCTAGTGATTTGGCTATAATTGATAAAAGTGGGGCTTGGTATTCTTATAATGGTGAAAAGATTGGTCAAGGAAAAGAAAATGTTAAAATATTTTTAAAAGAAAATCCAGTTTTAAGGGATGAGCTTGAACAAAAAATCAGAGAACATTATGGTTTTATAGAAAAAACAAAAGACAAAAAAGAAAAAAATTAGAAAAATAAAAATGAAACCTATAAAGTAAGATAAAAAACGAACTTATTTTATAGGTTTTTATTATAATAAGAAATTAAAATGAAATTGAAAAAACTTTAAAATACTAATGGGGCTAATAAATATATTACATTTAAACCAATTTGATAATACTTATTTAAATTACTATTTTACCTAAGTAATTTGATTTATTTGTTATATTGGTTTTTATTTTGTTTAATCTTTGTTCTTACACATTATATGAAACTGATGAGATAGCAAATCCTGCAGCGTCAGTTAGAAATATAATGCTTACTGATGTAAGTTTTCCTAATATACCAATAAAAGAAGGTCAAATAATATTAGAAGATAACCAATAAAGAAGCAAATTTAAATTTGTTTCTTTTTAATATAATAAGAAAGTCATGTTTTTATATGTATTTATTTAAAAAAGTTTCCACCAAAAACAATGCATTTAAAGACAAGTTTATTGATATGTTTGTTTTTTTCCTTATAATAAGTAAAGAAAGGGAGTTTATTACTTAAGTGGGTATGAGGTTCGATATGAAGAATAACGAAAGGAGGGTAACATAGAGAGAAAATAATATAATAATTGTAATGATTTAAAAATAAGAAAAATAGGAGGAGAGAGAAATGAATTTAAAAAAGACATTATTTATGGTGTTAGTAGCAGTAGTTAGTATTTTAGGAATAACCTCAGTTAATGCATTAACAATTAATGATGATGGTAAGTATACATTAATATTAACTAGCAGTGAAGAAAATGCTACTATTGATGGCGAAAATCAAAAAATTATAAAATTTAATGTTGCAGAAGGAGAAACAACAGTTAAATTATCAGAGTTAACTAATGGGATAGTACCATTTAATGGTAGAACTGAATTTTCACATTGGGGAAGTTTTACAGGGGAAAAGGTTAATGATGTTATAGCTTTAACTGAATTTAAATGGAGTGGTGATTTAGCAGATCAATCATATACAAATGGATTAACTCTGTATGCTAGTTTTTCAGATAAAATATTACAAGGAACAGGAACATATTATTTAACGCTTGACCCTTTTGCGGGTAAAGTAAATGGACAAAGCATTATAAAATTAACAAGTAAAAGTACAGAATTTAAAACAGTTGATTTAACAAAATATATTCCTGTAAGAAAAGGTTATACTTTTAGTGGGTGGGAACTAGATGGAAAATTTGTAACATCAATAGATTCTAGTTATTTTACTAATCGTGATTGCATAACTATTACTGCTACATATACTCAAGATTCCTTTAATGGTGATGGAATTGTATTAAAACTAAATGCTAATGGTGGTAAAATAGATGGCAAAGAATCTAATAGTTATGACTATATAGGTGGAGGAAATTCAGGAACAACGATGATGCTTTTACCATATATCCCAGTAAGAGAAGGTTATACCTTTAATGGTTGGAATACTAAAAAAGATGGAAGTGGAACTAATTATAATTATGTTTACTGGAGATTCTGGGATATAGATGAAAAAACAGATAAAGAGTTTGAAAAAGATACTAAAATAAAAGAAGAAAATGGTTATGAAAGATATAAAAATATAACTTTATATGCTTCTTGGATTAAAAATAATGAAATCCAAAATGATGGTGAAGTAAATGCTAGTATTATATTTGATAAAGAAATAACTAAGAATTATGTATTGGATATTAAAGAAGTTGAAGTAAAAAAAGATCTTGCTAATAAGAATATTAAATATATAGTTGATATTAACGTACTAGAAAATGGTCAAGTTGTTAAAATTAATGATACTAAAATGAAAATAAAAATTGCTTTACCAGAAGATTTAAAAGGTTATTCTAAATATGAAGTAGTTTATATTTTGGATGGTGAAATAAAAGAAACTATAGAAGCAAAAGTAGAAAATGGATATATTGTTTTTGAAACGTCACACTTAAGTCATTATGGAATAGTTGCTATCGAAGAGAATAATAATATAGTTAATCCTAAAACTAATGATGATATTGTAATGTATTTTATTTCTGGTATTATATCACTAGTTGGTGTTACAGGTGTTTTAATTTATTATAAAAAAAACAAAACTAATTAATTTAATTATATTTTTATATAAATTAGTGATGAATAAATTTTTGGTATGAATTTAAAGATAATCAAAATCCTCATTTTAAAATAGAGGATTTTTGTTGTGTATATTTTATTACATTTATTTTCTTTTTGTTAGTAAAATTCTTTTATTAAAATTATTATGTTTTTCTTGACAATTATATCATTTTGTATTATTATCTATGGGTATTTACGTGAAAAAAGGGTGAAGTTTTATGGATAAGATAATAAATATTGCCGTAGTTGCACATGTTGATGCTGGTAAATCTACTTTAGTTGATGGACTGTTAAGACAAAGTGGTGTTTTTAGAGCAAATGAAGAATTAGTTGATTGTGTTATGGATAGTGGAGACCTTGAAAAAGAAAGAGGTATTACTATAACAGCTAAAAACTGTGCTATTAAATATAAGGATTATAAAATTAATATAGTTGATACTCCTGGTCATGCTGATTTTTCTAGTGAAATTGAAAGAGTTATAAAAACTGTTGATACAGTTATTTTACTTGTGGATTCTGCTGAAGGACCTATGCCTCAAACTAGATTTGTATTAAAAGAAGCATTACAAAATAATTTAAAACCAATTTTATTTATTAATAAAATTGATAAAAAAGATGAGAGAGCTGAAGAAGTCGTTGATATGACATTTAATTTGTTTATGGAATTAGGTGCAACAGATGAGCAACTAGATTTTCCAATTCTTTATGGTAGTGCTAGAAGTGGTTATGCAATTTATAATATGAGTGATGAAGGTAAGGATTTAACGCCATTGTTAGAAACTATTGTAAATAATACTAAAGTTTTTGAAGGTAATGAGGCTGATCCATTACAATTGCAAGTGTGTCAACTTGCATATGATGATTATATTGGAAGACTTGGCATAGGTAGAATTAATAAAGGTAAGATTAAATCTGGTGAAACTGTTTCTTTAGCAACAAATGATGGAAAAGTTGAGTCTTTTCGTGTTACTAAATTGTTTGTTAATGAAGGCATTAAAAGAGTTGAGGTTCCTGTTGCTTATTTTGGAGATATCGTAACTGTAGCAGGATGTTCAGACGTTTCTATTGGAGATACAATTTGTGAAAAGGATAATATCAATCCGATTCCTAAAATAGTGATTGAAGAACCAACATTATCAATGAATTTTTTAGTTAATAATTCTCCATTTGCTGGTCAAAGTGGTAAATTTTTAACAAGTAGACATTTAAAAGAAAGATTAGAAAAAGAACTTGAAACTAATGTAGGTTTAAAAGTTGAACAATTAGAAGGTGCTGATGGTTTTAAGGTAAGTGGTCGTGGTGAACTTCATTTATCAATTTTGCTTGAAAATATGAGAAGAGAAGGATATGAATTATCAGTTTCTAAGCCTGAAGTTATTTTTAAAGAAATAGATGGTGAAAAATGTGAGCCATATGAAAAAGTTATTGTTAATGTACCAAATGAATATTCTGGAACTGTAATTAATTCTTTAAATGAAAGAAAAGGAATTATGCAAAGTGTTACACCAGGTGAAGTTGGATATACAAAATGTGAATATTTAGTTCCCACTAGAGGATTAATCGGTTATCGTGGTTTATTTATTACCGAAACAAAAGGCGAAGGTATTATGGTTCGTTCATTTGATTCTTATGGATCTTATGCTGGAGCTATTTCAGGACGTAAAAATGGTGTTTTAGTTTCTATGGTTAATGGGACAACTTTTGGTTACTCATTATTTAACTTAAGCAGTAGAGGTACAATGATTGTGGATCCATCAACGGATGTTTATATTGGTATGATCGTAGGCATTGCTAATAAAGAAGGCGATTTAGATGTTAATCCTTGTAAGAATAAAGAACTAACTAATACTAGAAGTGCTCATGCTGATGAAGCAATAGTATTAAATAAAGCTAAGAAATTTACTTTGGAAGAAGCGTTGGAATTTATTGAAGATGATGAATATATTGAAATAACTCCAACAGAAATAAGACTTAGAAAAAAATATTTAGATCCAAAAGAAAGATATAGAAGAGCTCGTTAATATGCGACTCTTTTTTTGCGATTTTTTCTGTGAAAATCACATATTTTTCTTTTATTTTTGTAAAAGATGTGGTATAATTTATCTATCAGTTTTAAGTGGGCAGAAAATCCCACTTTTATTATTAGTTATGGAGGTGTTTATGAAACTAGTTTTGGAGAAACTTAAAATTGATTTACAAGAAAGATTGGATGGCGAGGAAATAATAGTTGATGATGTAACTTTTGAAGAGAAAGGAAAGTATCATTTTTTAACGGTTACTTTAGATAAAATCGGAGGAATTGATTTAGAAACTATTGTTGATGCAACAAAAATTGTAAATGAAGTAGTAGATAAAGCTGATATAACTGATGATAGTTATATACTAGATGTAGTAAGCAAAGAAAGAGGAGAGTAAAATGAATGGTAAAGAATTAATTAAGGCGTTAAATAATTTAGTAGAAGAAAAAAATATAAGTGCTGATATAATATTTGAAGCATTAGAATTAGCACTTCAAACAGCGTATAAGAAAAATTTCAATTCAAAAACTAATGTTAGAGTAAATATTAATCGTGAAACAGGAGATATTAAAGTTTATTCTTATTATGTAGTTGTACCTGAAATTGATGAAGGTAGTGTTGTAGAAGATGAAGAAGGTAATGTTACTAAAATAGAACCTGAAATAAATAGAGATGCTCAAATATTACTTGAAGATGCTATTAAAATAGTTCCAACTATAAAAATTGGTGAAACTATTGAAGAAGAAGTAACACCAAAAGATTTTGGAAGAGTGGCAGCTGGTACTGCTAAACAAGTAGTTATGCAAAAAATAAGAGAAGCAGAAAAAAATAGCGTTATTGAAGAATTTTCTGATAAACAAGATGAATTAATGGTTGGTATGGTTGCTATGGAAGACCAAAATAACTATTATATAGATCTAGGTAGAACAAGAGGAATACTTCCTAAAAAAGAAATAATACCTGGAGAACAAATTGTTATGGGTTCAAGTATTAAAGTTTATGTAAGTAAAGTTGAAAGTGGACCAAAAGGACCTATCATTAAATTATCTAGAAAAAATTATGGATTTGTTAAAAGATTATTTGAACATGAAATACCTGAAGTTGCAAATGGTACAATAGTTATTACTCAAGTTGTTAGAGAAGCTGGTGTTCGTACAAAAGTAGCTTTATATTCAACTAACGATAGGATTGATGCAATTGGTTCATGTATCGGGGAAAGAGGTTCAAGAATTGCTGGTATTTTAAAAGAATTAAAGGGCGAAAAAGTAGATTTAGTTTTATATAGTGAAGACCCTGTAGAATTTATTAAAAATGCTATGACACCTGCAAAAGATGTAATAGTATCAATTCCAGATGCTGAAGAAAGAAATGCATTAGTAATAGTTAATAATGATAATTTATCACAAGCAATTGGTAAAAAAGGAAGCAATATTAAATTAGCTAGTAAGTTAACCAAATATCATTTAGAAATTAAAACAATGGAAGAAATTCAAAAAGCAGGTAATAATTAATGAAAAAAATTCCAATGCGTTCATGTGTTATAACTAAAGAAAAATTACCTAAAAAAGAACTTATTAGAGTAGTTAGAACACCAGATGGTGAAGTAATTATTGATACGGTTGGTAAAGCTAATGGACGTGGAGCATATTTAAAAAAAGATATTGAGGTTATAAAAAAAGCTAAAAGTAATAAATTATTAAATAGGGTATTAGAAGTTGAAGTACCTGATAAGATATATGAAGAGTTAGAAAAAATAGTTAATAAATAAATAAAGAAAGGTTGTGATTAAATGAAAGTTTCAGAATATGCTAGTGATGTAAATTTATCGGTGGCTGAAATATTAAAGAAATGTCATGAGTTAGCAATTAATGTTAATAATAAGGACGATTATTTAACAGATGATGATATTATTATGCTAGATAATACTATTAATTTAATTTCTACGGATGATGAAATTACTTTTGAAGAAGAAGAAGATATTGAAGATAAAGTTGATGAAATAATGACTTCTTCAAGAGTAGATAAAAGTATGAAAGATAGTGTATCAAAAGAAAAATTAAAGAAAAAAGATACAAGTAAACAAGATTTTAATTTAAAGAAAAAAGAAATGTATAAGCATAAGAATAAACTTATGAAAAATGAAACAGATGAAAATATTGTTTTATATAAAAATGGTATGAGTGTTTCTGAATTTGCAAATGTTTTAAATGTTGGTGGAGCTGAAATAATTAAAAAATTAATGGAAAATGGTTTAATGTTAAGTTTAAATCAACCAATTGATTTTGAAAATGCAGAAATAATAGCACTTGATTATAAAAAGACTTTAAAAAGAGAGGAAACTCAAGATGTTACTAATTTTGAATCTTATGAAATAATTGATAAAGAAGAAGATTTAGTTAAAAGACCTCCGATAGTAACTATAATGGGACATGTTGACCATGGTAAAACTACATTGCTCGACTATATTAGAAATACCCATGTTGTTGACAAAGAATTTGGGGGAATTACTCAACATATCGGAGCTTATCAAACTAAATATAAAGATGAACTTATAACATTTATTGATACTCCGGGTCATGCTGCTTTTACAGAAATGCGTGCAAGAGGAGCATCAGTTACAGATATAGTTATAATAATTGTTGCTGCAGATGATGGGGTTAAACCACAAACTAAAGAAGCAGTTGATCATGCATTAAGTGCAAATGTGCCAATAATTGTAGCTGTTAATAAAATAGATAAACCAGATGCCAATATTGATAGAGTTTTAACAGAAATGGCTGAAATTGGAATTACACCTGAGGCTTGGGGGGGAGATATTCCATTTATAAATATATCTGCTCATACTGGTGAAGGCGTTGAATTATTACTAGAAACAATTCTTACAATTGCGGAGGTTAATGAGCTTAAGGCTAATCCAAATCGTTATGCTGTTGGAGCTGTTATTGAATCTCGCCTTGATAAAAATGTCGGAGGTATTGCTTCGTTCTTAATTCAAAATGGTACACTTAGACTTGGAGATCCAATTGTTGTTGGTACAAGCTATGCAAAGGTTAGAACAATGAAAAATGATCGTGGGGAATCTATCGTTCTTGCTGGGCCATCCACTCCGGTAGAAATTACTGGTTTAACAGAAAATCCATCTGCAGGAGATAAATTCATGGCTTTTGAAACAGAAGCAGAAGCTAAAGAAGTAGCAGAAAAAAGAAAAGATGCTGCGAAAATGAATGCTGGAAAAGATAAAAAAGTTTCATTAGATGATTTATTTGCATCAGTTGATGCTGGTAATAAAGAAATAAATGTTGTTTTAAAAGCGGATGTTCGTGGTTCTGAAGAAGCTGTTAAAAATGCTTTAGAAAAAATTAAAGAAAAAGATGTATCTGTTAAAGTTATCAGAAGTGGTATTGGTGCTATTAGTGAATCTGATGTTGTACTTGCTAGTGCATCAAATGCTATTATTATTGGATTTAATGTTGTTGCATCAAATAATGCTAAGGATATTGCTAAAGATAACAATATAGATATTAGATTATATACAATTATTTATAAATTAGTTGAAGATATTGAAGCCGCTATTAATGGTATGTTAGATCCTGAATATGAAGAAAAAGTATTAGGTTCTGCCGAAGTTAGAAAAATATTTAAATTCTCTAAGATAGGTAATATAGCTGGTTCTTATATAATAAGTGGTATTGTTAAAAATGGAGCAATGGCTCGTGTTATTCGTGATGGAGTTGTTATAGCAAGTGATGAGGTTATAGCTTCTTTACAAAGAGAAAAAGATACAGTTAAAGAAGTTAAAAAAGGCTTTGAATGTGGTATTACTTTAGAAAAATTCAATGATTTTAAAGAAGGCGATACTATTGAAGCATATGAAATGGTTGAGGTAAAACATGCCTAAGTATAAAATTGCCAGAATTGCTAGTGATATTCAAAGATATCTTGGAGAAATATTAATCAATGAAGTTAATGATGAAATACTTAAAAGTATTACTATTACTGGTTGTGATGTAACTAATGATTTAAGTTATTGCAAAATATATTTTACTTCTATTATGGATATGGATGAAAAATCTTTAGAAAAAGAAGTCAATGAAGCTGCACCATTTATTCGTGGTAAGTTAAGTGAAAGATTAGAAATTAGACATACACCAGAGCTCAAATTTATTTTTGATAAATCTATTGCTTATGGCGAAAAAATAGAAAAAATCATTGATAGTCTTGAAGGGTAGTTTAATATGGATCAACTAATAGTTGTAAATAAACCAGAAGGTTATACAAGTAGAGATGTTGTTAATAAATTAAGTAAAATATTAAATACTAAAAAAATAGGACATACAGGAACTCTAGATCCAATAGCAACTGGAGTTCTTGTTTGTTTAACTGGTAAATATACTAAGCTTGTAGATTTATTAACTTCCTTAGATAAAGAATATATTGCAGAAATAAAATTAGGTATTAAAACAAATACTGGTGATGTAACTGGAAATGTAATAGATAAAAGTAATAAAGTTATTTTAAAAAATAATATTCTAGATGTAATAGAAAAATTTCCTAAAAAATATTTACAAACTGTTCCTAAGTATTCTGCTGTTAAAATTAATGGTAAAAAATTATATGAATATGCAAGAGAAAATATAGATATTGAATTACCTAAAAGAGAAGTAAGTATATATAATTTAGAATTAATTAGTTTTAATGAAGATATTATAAAGATTAAAACTAAAGTATCTAAAGGGACATATATTAGAAGTTTAATTGAAGATATATGTGATATGTTAGGTACAGTTGGATCTATGAAAAGTTTAGTTAGAACTAAACAAGGTGCATTTAGTATTGATGAAGCATTTACACTAGAAGATATAGAAAATAATAATTATATTGGTAAAAATATTCATGAGTTTTTAGATTATCCTTGTATAAATGTTGAGGAATGTAATTTAAAAACAGTATTAAATGGTGGTAAAATAAGTAATATATATGATATTAAAAATAATGTTATTTTGATGTATGATAATAAAGATTTAGCTATATATGAAGTTGATGGAGAAACTCTAAAACCTTATGTGATGTTTTAGAGTTTTTTGGTGTCAAGTAATGTAAATAAATATATATAAAAGTGATTTGAAGTGGTATAATATTTAATAGGAGATAGTTCTATGAAGAGATTTAAATTAAGAACATTTTATTTAAGTGTTATAATGTTTGTTGTTTTATTATATTTAGAATTGATATTTAGATTGTTATGTAATATTGAAATATTTAATATTAGTATTTTATATGTAATAATATTTGATTTATTTATGACATTACTAATATGTATTATAGGAAAGTTATTTAATCGAAAAGTTAATAAAATAATGTTTTTAAGTGGATTATTTTTATTAGGGCTTTTGTATAGTATTCAACTATGTGTATTTAAAATGTTTGGTTTTTATTTTGATTGGACATTAATTGGAGCGAGTGGACAAATTGCTTCTTTTGCAGGTGATGGTTTATATTTGATTATTGCCAATATTATTGGACTTATTTTAAATTTTATGCCATTTATATTATTTTCAATTTATAATAAAATTATTGTGATAGAAAAAGATGATTTAAAAACTAATATTGTTAAAATAATTTTATGTATTTTAACTTGTTTATCATTTTATGGTATTTTAAATATAGATAAAAAAGAAATTAATTCTCCATATAAGTTATATACAAGTGTTAATAATATTGATTTAAATGTAAGAACTTTTGGGGTAGTAAATGCTTTCTTTATAGATACTTATAGAAATATTTTTGGATTTGAAGAAATAATTGATATACCAAATAAACCAACAGATGATGTAAAAAATAATGATGGTAAAGATAATAATGATGTAAAAAATTATGGGTATAACAATTTAGATATTGATTTTGATAAACTAATAAGTAGTGAAAGTAATAAAAATATTAAAGCAATGCATGAATATTTTAAAAGTGAAGGTGGTACAAAAGAAAATATGTATACTGGATACTTTAAAGGTAAAAATCTAATTCTATTTATGGCTGAGAGTTTTAATGAAATAGCAGTTAGAGAGGATTTAACTCCAACATTATATAAACTTGTTAATAGTGGATTTGTTTTTGAAAACTTTTATACTCCGACAATTAGTAGTACGATTGGGGGAGAATTTCAAGAACTTACTGGTTTAGTGGCAGCATCAGGTTTTTTAAGCCCTTGGAAAAATGGAACAAACTATTATCCATTTGGTATTGGCACAATATTTAAAAATATGGATTATAATACATTTGCTTATCATGATCATAGCGTTTATTTTCAAAATAGATATATTTATTTAAAATCTTTAGGTTTTGATAATTTTAAAGGATGTTTTAATGGATTAGAAAAAAGTATTAATTGTCATACTTGGCCAGAATCAGATGTAGAAATGATTAATGCTACGATAGATGATTATATTAATAGTGATAAACCTTTCTTTACATATTATGTAACTGTTAGTGGTCATGGTGGTTATACATTTTCATCTAGTGCCACAGCAAAAAAACATTATAATGAGGTTAAAGATTTAGATTATAGTGAAAAACCAAAGGCTTATTTGGCTGCTCAAATAGAACTTGATAGAGCTTTAGAAATATTAATTAAAAAACTAAATGATGCTGGAGTATTAGATGATACAGTTATTGCTTTAGTTGGAGATCATTATCCATATTATTTAAGTTTAGATGAAGTAAATGAAATATCATCTTATAAAAAAGATGGTGTAATTGAAGTAAATAAAAGTAATTTTATATTATGGAATAATAAAATGGAAACTATTAAAATAGATAAAGTAGGTAGTCAAATAGATGTTTTACCAACTCTATATAATTTGTTTGGAGTTAAATATGATTCAAGGCTTATTATTGGTAAAGATATTTTAAGTACAGAGCCAGGTCTTGCAATATTTGGCAATAGAAGTTGGGTAAGTGATAAAGGAAAATATTTTTCTCAAAGTAAAAAGTTTGTTCCAAATGAAGGAGAAGATGTAAGTAATGATTATATTACTTATATGAATAGTGTTGTTAATAATAGAATGTCAATGAGTAAAAATATTATGGTAAATAATTATTATAAGAAAGTATTAGGTGATTAATATGTGTGGTATATGTGGGATAATTAGAAAAGGTGACAATAAAGATATTATCAAAAAAATGAATGACAGAATTATGCATCGTGGACCAGATGGAGAAGGTTATTACATTGATGGTGATGTTGCTTTTGGTCATCGTAGATTATCAATTATTGACCTTTCAACTGGCGATCAACCAATTTATAACGAAGATAGCAGTGTTGTAACAGTTTATAATGGAGAAATTTATAATTATCTTGAGTTACGAAGCGAACTAGAATCTTTAGGTCATGAGTTTAAAACAAAGAGTGATACCGAGGTATTAGTTCATGGATATGAAGAATGGCATACAGATTTACCAAAATACTTAAGGGGAATGTTTGCTTTTGCTATTTATGATAAGAATCGTAATGAAATATTTTTAGCACGAGATAATTTTGGTATTAAACCACTTTATTATGCAAAGATGAATGATAGTTTTATGTTTGCATCAGAAATTAAATCTTTCTTAGATGTTCCAGATTTTAAGAAAGAATTTAATGAAGATATATTAGAAACTTACTTAGAATTTAGTTTTGTACCTACGAATGAAACATTTTTTAAAGGTGTTTATAGATTAGATGCCGGATGCAGTTTATTATATAAAGATGAAGATATAAAGATAAATAAATATTTTAAATTAGATTTTAAAGAAGATAAAATGAGTTTTACAGATGCTGTTAAAAATATTAGTGATGTTATGGAAGATAGTGTAAAAAGACATTTAATAGCAGACGTTGAAGTTGGTTCTTTCTTATCTAGTGGAATTGACTCATCATACATTGTATCATTAGCAAAGCCAGATAAAACATACACAGTTGGTTATGAAAATAAAAAGTATGATGAAATAAATTATGCCAAAGATTTAGCAGATAAATTAGGTATAAAAAATGAAAGCAAAATAATTAAAAAAGATGAGTATTTAGATGCTATACCAAAGATTATGTATCATTTAGATGAACCTACGAGTGATCCTGCAGCAATATCACTATATTTTGTTGCTAAACTTGCAAGTCGTGATTTAAAAGTTGTTTTATCTGGTGAAGGCGCTGATGAATTTTTCGGAGGATACAATTATTATAGAGAAGAAGTTGATTATAAATTTTATAATAAAATTCCTTATGGTATTAGACATGTAATTGGAAAAGTTGCTGGTTTGTTTCCAGAGGTAAGAGGTTTTAATTTTCTAGTAAGACGTGGAGAAAAGTTAGAAAATAGTTATATAGGTGTTAATAGAAATTTTTCAGAAAAAACGGCTAGAAAAGTATTAAGAAAAAATTATGAATTAAAAGCAATTGATGTAACAAAAGATGTCTATAATGAATTTAAAGATTATAGTAATATTGATAAGATGCAAGCGATAGATATTAATTTTTGGTTAATGAAAGATATTTTACTTAAGGCTGATAGAATGACTATGGCATCATCCATTGAAGGCAGAGTTCCATTTATTGATAAAGAGGTATTTAGTGTAGCATCAAAACTACCTTTTGATTATAAAGTTACTAAAGAAAATACTAAAGTAGCTTTAAGAGAAGCAGCAAGAAAAGTTATTCCAACTGATGCATATAAAAAGAAAAAATTAGGTTTTCCAGTACCTATCAGAGAATGGATTAAAGATGGAGCATTTAAAGAAGATATTGAAAAAACAATAAATAGTGATGTTGCTAATAAATATTTTAATGTTAAATTTTTAAATAAATTATTTAATGAACATTTAAGTGGTAAGAAAGATAATTATAGAAAGATTTGGACAGTTTATACATTTATAAAATGGTATCAAGTATTTTTTGAAAATGAATAATTAAAGGAGATAAAATGGAATATGTGATTGTTGGGCTACTTGGAGTAGTTATAGTACTTTTGTTAGTACTAATTTTTAAAAAAAATAATAATAACAATAATGAAATGACTGAAAGACTTGGTCATTTTGAAGCAAATATTAATAAAGAAATCGGGGAGTTTAAGTTTGGTTTTTCAAAAGTTTTAACTCAAGATTTTGAACTTTTAAATGAAAGAATTGAAAAGAAATTAACTTTAATTAATGATCGAGTTAATGAACGACTTGACCAAAATTTTGAAAAGAGTAATAAAACATTTATGAATGTTTTAGAAAGATTAAATAAAATAGATGAAGCTCAAAAGAAAATTGATAGTTTAAATGGAGAAATTGTTTCCTTACAAGGAGTTCTTACTGATAAGAAAACTCGTGGTACATTTGGAGAAGTAAATTTAGAATATATTTTAAATAATGCTTTTGGAAGTAATAAAAATGGTATTTATAAAACACAAGTAAAACTTTCTACTGGCGTTATTGCAGATGCTATTCTTTATGCACCAGCACCTTTAGGTACAATTGCAATTGATTCTAAGTTTCCTTTAGAAAACTATCAAAGAATGACGGATAGAACTAAATCTAAAGAAGAAAGAGATTATTATGAAAAAATGTTTGTAAGTGATGTAAAAAAACATATCAATGATATTAGTGAAAAGTACATAATACCTGGAGAAACTACTGATGAGGCTATCATGTTTTTACCAGCAGAGGCTTTATTTGCAGAAATCAATGCTTATCATGCTGAGTTATTAAATTATGCCTATAGTAAAAAGGTATGGATTGCGGGTCCAACAACATTAATTAGTACTGTTTCTATTATTAGTATGATACTTAAAAATATGGAAAGAGATAAATATGCTAAAGTTATTCATGAAGAACTAAATAAATTAAGCGTAGAATTTTCTAGATATAAAGATCGTTGGGATAAACTTGCTAGAAGTGTTAAAACTGTAAATCAAAGTATTGATGAACTTCATACCACAAGTGAAAAAATTACTAAGAGATTTGATAGTATTAATAGTGTTGATTTAGATAAGTTGGGTAACAAAGAAGATAATATAGAAATGATTGAGATGAATTAATCTCAATTCATTATTGATTTTGAATATGGCTTTCTTTCGTCACTTCTGTATAGAATGTAATCGACACTAGTGTTATAGTAATTAGCTATAAATCTTAGGTATTCAATTGGAATATTTACTTTTTCTAGTTCATAATTACTATAATTGGATTGATCTATTTTTAAATAGTCAGCGATATCTTTTTGATATAAATCTTTGTCTTCTCGTAATTTTTTTAATCTATCCATACTTATCACCTGTAAGGATATTAACATAGTTATAATTTAACTATTGACAAGTATGAAGAATTTACCTATAATTTGTTTATGATAGGTAAACAATAACTATGGAGGTAAAAATGAAAAATAAAAAACAAGCAATAATATTAAGTATAGTAGCAAGTTTAGCATTACTTGTATTAATAGTTGGGGCAACATATGCATACTTTCAAGCAAGTGGTGGAACTGGTACAAATGCTGATGTAAAAGTAACAACATATACCACAGATGTATTTAATTTTGAAGTAGGAAATGATATATCAATATATGCAGATGCAACATCATTTGCTAGTGGTAAAGGAAATGCTGTGGGAAGTACTTTTGCAAAAGCAATATTAAGTGCAAATAATAAAACAAATACTGCAACAAAGTATTATTATTTGTATTTAAATATATCAAAAAATACATTTACATATACTCAAAATGAAGATACACCAGAAATACTTTTAACAATAAAAGATGATGCAGGTAATGAAATAACAAGTATTAATGACCTTACATATAAAACAGTAACAGATGGTAAAGGAGCAACAATAAAAGGATTTGATATAACAACAGGTATTGGATTAATAACAATACTAGATAATAAAGAAATAACAGCAAATCCTCAAAAAACTGATACTTGGAACGTCACAGTAACATTTATAAATTATGATAAAGATCAAAGTAAGAATGCAGGAAAAAGTTTTAATGCAAAATTAATTGCTCAACAAAAAGAAATATCAGATTCTGTTTCTGATTATTGTAAGAATGGTGATAATTTAGCAAATTGTATTATTTCATTGGGAGCACCAGATGTTTTTGGAGCAACAAAAGTATATCATCATGATGAAAATTTAGTAAATGGAGCAAATGATAACTCATATAGATATGCAGGTGGAGATAATACTTGTACATTTAATGGTAAAAATGTTCAAGGTGCATATAGTAATGAAACATTTGGTGCATCAAATGAAAATGATTGTAAAAAAGTATACGCTATTACAAGTACTGGTGTAAATTTACTAGTAGATGCTTCAGTAACAAGATTATTATCAGATGAAAAACCAGTGACATGGAGTGAAGGTGCCTGTAAAACTACAGATGGTGAAAGTGTTAATGTGGGTTTTGATATGGGAATTTTTAATCCAGTTACAGAAGCAACATGTAAAGGAAAATCTTATATAGTAAAAACAGATAATTTAACTGCTCGTGTAGC